>JBKBUS010000328.1:0-2933 GCA_046290035.1 Brevundimonas sp. | reverse complement strand
GTCCACGACGGGGTTCAGGCCCAGACCGGCCGAGCGGATGGCCTTCTCGACCGAGACCACCATCCCCTTGTCCCAGACGCTGACCGAGATCATGCGCGGCTCCGGCACGCTGATGGCGGCCACCGTGTTGAGCGGCGAGGTCGAGCCGTAGGCCTCGACCATCACCGGATCGAGCAGACCCGCGTTGGCGCGACCGGTCCGCAGACCGGCGAACTCCTCCTTCAGGGCGCCCACCGCCTTGTCCATGCGGTCGCGGAAGGTCTTGAGGTCAGGCTTGGCCATGGCGTTTGTCCTCGCTCTCTTTCGTCCAAGTTCAGGCGTTCAAGTTCAGGTCAGGCGGCGGCCTTCGGCTCGCCGATGATGGTGAAGGTCCCCTGCCCGTTCAGGACCTTGCGCAGCGAATCCTCCTCGCGGATCGAAAAGACCACGATCGGGATCCGGCTCTCGCGCATCAGGGCGATGGCGGAGGCGTCCATCACGCGCAGGTCGCGCGACAGGACGTCGTGATAGGTAAGGGCGTCATAGCGGGTGGCGCTGGGGTCCTTCTTCGGGTCGGCCGAATAGACGCCGTCCACGCTGGTGCCCTTCAGAAGCGCGTCACAGCCCATCTCGGCGGCCCTGAGCGCTGCGGCGGTGTCGGTGGTGAAGTAGGGATTGCCGGTGCCGGCGGCGAAGATGACGACGCGGCCCTTCTCCAGATGCCGGACCGCCCGCCTGCGGATATAGGGCTCGGCGATGGCGGCCATGGGGATGGCGCTCTGCACGCGGGTGTCGACGCCGATCTTCTCCAGCGCGTTCTGCATGGCCAGCGCGTTCATCACCGTGGCCAGCATGCCCATGTAGTCGGCCGAGGCCCGCTCCATGCCCTTGGCCGCGGTGGACAGGCCGCGGAAGATGTTGCCGCCGCCGATCACCAGACACACCTGCACCCCGGAGCGGGCCACGCGGGCGATCGCCTCGGCCACGGTGTCCACGGTCTTCATGTCGATGCCGTAGCCCTGATCGCCCATCAGCACCTCGCCGGAGACCTTCAGCAGCACCTTCTTGAACTTGGGCGTGGCGCTGTCGGGCATAGGGGGCGGACTCTCGGGAATCGGGGGCGGTGGGCGCGAGCCACCATAGACGAAGGGCGCGCCGGCCTTCAAAGCCGAACGCGCCCCCGTTGTCACGCGATAAGCGGTCGCGACGTCGCCTCGGGCCTCAGCCCTTGGTCATCGAGGCGACTTCGGCGGCGAAGTCCGGTCCTTCGACCTTCTCCACGCCCTCGCCCAGCGCCATGCGGACGAAGCCGACCAGCTTCAGCGCACCGCCCAGCGACTTGCCGGTCTCGGCCACCAGCTGCTCGATCGTCTGGTCCGGGTTCATGACGAACGGCTGCTTGGACAGCACCACGTCCTTCTGGAACTTGGCGATCTGACCGTCGACGATCTTCTCGATCATGTTCTCGGGACGGCCTTCCTCCTTGGCCTTCTCGATCAGGACGGCGCGCTCGCGCTCGATGGCGGCCGGATCCAGGTCGTCGGTGTTCAGCGACAGGGGCGCGGTCGCGGCCACGTGCATGGCGATCTTGCGGCCCAGCTCGCGCAGCTGAGCCTTGTCGCCGGCGCCTTCCAGGGCCACCAGCACGCCGATGCGGCCGAGCGACGGGGCCACGGCGTTGTGGACGTATGAGGCGACGACGCCCTCCTCGACCGACAGGCGCGCGGCGCGGCGCAGCTGCATGTTCTCGCCGACGGTGGCGATCAGGTTCGTCACCTCGTCCTGGACGGTCTTGCCGTTCTCCAGCTGGGCGCCGTGCAGGCCCTCCAGGTGGTGATGCTCGAGGCCCAGTTGGGCGAACTGCTTGGCGGCGTTCTGGAACAGTTCGTTCCGAGCCACGAAGTCGGTTTCGGCGTTGAACTCGATCGCGGCGCCGATCTCGCCGGCCCCGTCCTCGCGGGTCGCCA
This sequence comes from Brevundimonas sp., assembly GCA_046290035.1. Lineage (GTDB taxonomy): Bacteria > Pseudomonadota > Alphaproteobacteria > Caulobacterales > Caulobacteraceae > Brevundimonas. Next base: position 987 of record JBKBUS010000328.1, on the reverse strand, counting down.
CGGCCACCAGGCCCTCGGCGGCGACGCGGTCGGCCTTCTTGGCGGCCTTGGACAGGCCCTTGGCGCGCAGCCAGTCGATCGACGCCTGCAGGTCGCCGTTGTTCTCGGCCAGCGCCTTCTTGCAGTCCATCATGCCGACGCCGGTCTTCTCACGCAGCTCCTTCACGAGCGCGGCGGTGATCTCGGCCATGTTGTCTCTCCTAGATTCGGGGTCTTCGTACGGTAACGGCCGGGCTGCATTAGCCCGGCCGTGTGTCGGTTTCGCCTCGGGTCAGGCGAAGGCTCAGCCGGTGGCTTCCTCGGTCGCGACCGCGTCCAGGGCCTCGGTGTTGGCCGACGGGTTCTCGCTGGCCAGCAGCTCCTCGGCGGCGCCTTCGGTCCCGGCGGGGGCGGCTTCGGCGGCGGCCGGAGCGGGCTCACGCAGCGCCGGCTCGACCGGAGCCTCGGACGCGCCCAGGTCGATGCCTTGCGCAGAGGCGCCGGCGGCCAGGCCGTCCAGCACCGCGTCGGCGATCAGGTCGCAGTAGGTCTGGATGGCGCGGGCGGCGTCGTCGTTGCCCGGGATCGGATAGGTGATGCCGTCCGGATCGCAGTTGGTGTCCAGGATGGCCACGATCGGGATGTTCAGCTTGCGGGCTTCCTGGATCGCGATCGCTTCCTTGTTGGTGTCGATCACGAACATGATGTCGGGGATGCCGCCCATGTCCTTGATGCCGCCCAGCGAGGCTTCCAGCTTGTCGCGCTCGCGCTGCAGGCTCAGCAGTTCGCGCTTCTGACGGCCCTCGCCGCCGGCCTCGAGCACCTGGTCCAGCTCGCGCAGGCGCTGGATCGAACCGGACACGGTCTTCCAGTTGGTCAGGGTGCCGCCCAGCCAGCGGTTGTTCATGTAGTACTGGGCGCAGCGCTTGGCGGCTTCGGCGACCGGGTCGGCGGCCTGGCGCTTGGTGCCGACGAACAGCACGCGACCACCCTTGGCGGCGACCTCGC
>JBKBUS010000327.1:0-2936 GCA_046290035.1 Brevundimonas sp. | reverse complement strand
CACTGCTCGCGCCTGAACACGAACACCGGCCGCCTGACGCCGCAGATGTTCCGCGACATCTTCGAGCGCGCCCGGGCCCGGCTGGACTGAGGCGCCTTAACCCTTCTCCCGCGTCCTCCGTGGCGTTCGCGCCACAGGCGAAATCGAGACTCGGTGGTACCTTCGGATCGTCGGGAACGCGCCGGCCGGACCGGCGTTCGACCCGGCATGGAGGGGACCATGTCTCGTCGTTCGTCGAGCGCCTTTTCGCCACGAGAGCGGAAGATGGCGCTGTACGCCCTGATCGTCGCAACGATCGTCGCCGCTTACGGCGCATTCCTCGCGCGGGAGTTCGTGGCGCCGCCGCTTGGACAGTGGAGCAGCGGCTTCACCCCGGCGGAAGCGCCCGGCGTGATCGACGCGCAGCCGCTGGGCGGCTAAGCCTCAGCCCAGATCCTTCATCAGCCGGGCCTTGTCGCGCTGCCAGTCGCGTTCGGCCGAGGCCTCGCGCTTGTCATGCAGCTTCTTGCCCTTGGCCAGCGCGATCTCCAGCTTCGCCCGCCCGGCCTCGTTGATGTAGAGCTTGGTGGGCACGATGGTGCGGCCGTCGCGCTGGACCGCGCCGATGAAGCGATCGATCTGGCGCCGGTGCAGCAGCAGTTTCCGGGGCCGTCGCGGCTCGTGGTTGAAGCGGTTGGCCTGCTTGTAGGGCGGGATGTCGGCGTTGATCAGCACGATCTCGCGCCCCTCCACCGCCGCATAGGACTCCGCGATGTTGGCCCGCCCGTCGCGCAGCGCCTTGATCTCGGTCCCGGTCAGCTGGATGCCCGCTTCCGTGAAGTCCTCCAGGAAGTAGTCGAACCGCGCCCGGCGGTTCTCGGCGATGACCCTGGCCTTGCCCTCGGCCATCAGAGCAGTCCGGCCTCGGCCATCGCCGCATCTATCGCGGGGCGGACAGCCGGGGCGCACGGCGTGATCGGCAGCCGCGTCTCCTCGGCGCACTGGCCCAGGCGCGACAGGGCGTACTTGGCCGGGGCGGGCGAGGCGTCCAGGAACATCGCCTTGTGCAGCGCGATCAGCCGCTCCTGCCACACGCCGGCGGCGTCGCGGTCGCAAGCCAGCACCGACTCGTAGAGCGCCACCATCGCCTCGGGCGCCACGTTGGAGGTTACCGAGATCACCCCGTGGCCGCCGTGGGCCATGTAGCCGGGGAAGCTGGGATCGTCCCCGGAGATCAGGTCGAAATCGCCCTCGATCCGCGCCCGCATCCAGCTGACGCGGCCAAGGTCGCCGGTCGCGTCCTTGATCCCGACGACGTTGGGATGCGCGGCCAGAGCGGCGACGGTCTCGTTCGCCAGATCCACCCCCGTCCGGCCCGGCACGTTGTAGAGCAGGATCGGAAGCTCCACGGCCTCGGCGATGGCGCGGAAGTGGGCCTCCAGACCCGCCTGGGACGGCCGGTTGTAGTAGGGGGTGACGACCAGCGCCCCGTCCGCGCCCACGGTCTTGGCGTGGCGCACCAGATCGACCGCCTGCGATGTCGAGGACGAGCCGCAGCCCGCGATCACCCGCACCCGCCCGGCGGCGACCCGCACGCAGGTCTCGATCACCAGCTGACGCTCTTCCAGCGTCAGGGTCGCGCTCTCGCCGGTGGTCCCCACCGGGACCAAACCGTGGACGCCGGCCGCGATCTGACGCTCCACCAGGCCCTCGAAGGCGGCGAAGTCCACGTTTCCGTCACGAAAGGGTGTGATCAGGGCGGTGATGACGCCCTTGAACAGCGGAGCCGGCATTGAGATGAACGGACCTGGCGCAAGGGGGCGAGGGTCGCCCCGGTCAAGGGCGCGGAAGTTAGGCGCCGCGGGCGCCGCCTGCAACAGGGTTGAATGGGGTTCGCACAAGGCATGACGATCACGACGCTCGCGGCGGCCATCGCGCTCTTGGCCCCGGCTCCCGACTTCGCGCCCGATGCGGCTCAGACGCCCTACGTCGCCCAGTCCGGATATCAGGCGCGCGTGCTGTCCGACGCCGACGCCGCCCTGTTCCGTCAGGGATTGGAGGCGGCCCGGGCCCGCGACGTCGCGGCGACCCAGTCGGCCATTTCGCAGATCGGCGATCCGACGGCCCGCAAGCTCGTCCTGTGGGCCCTGATCGACACCTCCGGCCCCCAGCTGACCTTGGCCGAACTGTCGGCCGCGCGCCGCGAGATGGCGTCCTGGCCGCGTTCGGACTCCCGCAACGCCGCCGCCGAGGCCGCGCTGGAAATGGCCTATCCGGACGCCCCGACCGTGCTCGCCTTCTTCGCCGGGACCCAGCCGGAGACGGCCCAGGGCGCGATCGCCCTGGCCGGCGCCCTGGAACAGACCGGCCGAACGGCCGAGGCCCAGGCCCTTATCCGCGACTGGTGGCGCAACCGTTCTTTCGAGGAGGCGCAGCAGACCCGCATCCTGACCCGCTGGGGCCCCTGGCTGACGCAGGCCGACCACGAGGCGCGGCTGAACATGCTGCTGCTCGGCCCCCACGGCCCGGCCACCCGCGCGATGGTCGATCTCGTCTCGCCGGAGCGTCAGGCCATCGCCAACGCCGTGATCGGCCTGCGCGGCGCCTATCAGCCGGACGCATTCGTGGCCAACCTGACCCCGGCCCAGGCCGCCGATCCGGCCGTAGCGCTGGAGCGCGTCCGCCTGCTGCGCGCGGCCGACCGCGAAACCGAGGGTTTCGCCCTGCTCGCCGCCCTCCCCTCGGCCCCCAGTCACGACGCGGGCCAGGACACCCTGTGGACCGAGCGGCGGAACTATTTCATCGACGCCCTTGCGCTCAGGAACTGGCGGGCCGCCTACGACGCCATGGCCGGCCACGGCTTCCCCGCCGGCGAGCGCAAGGTCGATGCGGAGTTCTTCGCCGGCTGGGTCGCCCTGACCAAGCTCAACGATCCCGCCCGCGCGGCGCAGCACTCC
>JBKBUS010000326.1:0-2949 GCA_046290035.1 Brevundimonas sp. | reverse complement strand
ACGCGGCCAGGGCCGCCGAGACGCAGGGCGGACGACTGATCTACTGGGCCGGCAAGGAGACCGAGCCGATCCGCAGGGCCGTGGCGGCGACGTCGGCGCCGGTCGTGCGCATGGAGGACGGCTTCATCCGCTCGCGCGGCCTCGGCTCAGACTTCGTGGGCGCCCTGTCGGTCGCGTTGGACGACCTCGGCGTCTATTATGACCCGTCCGCGCCGTCCCGGCTGGAGACGCGGATCGAGGCGGGGGGCTTCACCGACGCCGAGCGGGCGCGCGCCGCGCGTTTGCGCCGCCGGGTCGTGGAGGCCGGGCTCAGCAAGTACAATCTGGACGCCCCGACCGAGGGCCTGGACCGCTGGCCGAAAGAGCGCGAACGGGTGCTGGTGGTCGGCCAGGTCGAGAACGACAAGTCGATCCTGAAGGGCTGCGGCGAGCTTCGCACCAACTCCGGCCTCGTCCAGGCGGTGCGGCGCGATCGGCCCGACGCCTTCATCGTCTATCGCAATCATCCCGACGTGCTGGCGGGCAACCGGCCCGGCAGGCTGGACGTCTCGGCCCTGGTGGAGGTGGACGCCACCGCCGACGGACTGGACATCGCCGCGTGCCTGGACGCCTGCGACCGGCTGGCGACGCTGACCTCGCTGGCGGGGCTCGAGGCCCTGATGCGCGGCAAGGCGGTCTCGACCTACGGCCGGCCGTTCTACGCGGGTTGGGGCCTGACCGACGACGCGATGCGGTTCGAGCGGCGCACGCGGCGGGCGACGCTGGACGAGCTCGTCCATGCGGCGCTCATCGACTATCCGATCTACATCACGCCGGACGGCTGGCCCTGCGAGGCGGAGGATCTGGTCGAGGCGCTGATCGCAGCCCGCGACGCGCCCCGCCGGCCCGCGCCGCGCGGACGGGTCCTGCGCTGGTGGACCGGGATCAAGGCCAGTCTCGACCGGACGCCGCCGCCGTCCTATTGACGCTTCAATCCGGAGGGAGATCGTCCCTCACGCAGCGAGGACACGCGCGTCCGAGCGATAGGGACAGAGCCACTTGCCCAAAGCCGTCATCGCCGCCACCGGCCTGTTCACGCCGGACCAGTCGATCAGCAACGAGGAGCTGGTCGCCGCCTACAACGCCTACGCCGAGCGCTTCAACGCGGAGCACGCCGAAGCCATCGCGGCGGGCGAGCTCGAGACCCTGACCCCGTCGTCGGTCGAGTTCATCGAAAAGGCGTCGGGCATCAAGCGCCGCTTTGTGCTGGACAAGGCCGGCGTGCTGGACCCGGCGCGCATGGCGCCGAACCTTCCCGAACGTTCCAACGACGAGCTGTCGATCATGGCCGAGATGGCGGTGAAGGCCGCACGTCAGGCCATCGAGGCCTGGGGCAAGCCGGTCAGCGAGATCGGCGCGGTCCTGTGCGCGGCGTCGAACATGCCGCGGCCCTATCCGGCCCTGGCCATCGAAGTGCAGCAGGCGCTGGGGATCGAGGGCTTCGCCTTCGACATGAACGTGGCGTGTTCGTCCGCCACCTTCGGCATCAAGACGGCGGCGGACTATGTCGAGACCGGCTCGGTCAAGGCCGTGCTGATGGTCAATCCCGAGGTCTGCTCCGCCCACCTGAACTTCAAGGACCGCGACAGCCATTTCATCTTCGGCGACGTGGCCACCGCCGTGATCGTCGAGGCCGAGGATCAGGCGGGACCGGGCGGCTGGGAGATCCTGGGCACGCGCCTGAAGACCGTGTTCTCGAACAACATCAGGAACAACTTCGGCTTCCTGAACCGGTGGGCCCTGCCGACCGATCAGGCGACGCCGCCGAGCTCTGCCTCCAAGCCCGGCCCGCAGGACGACAAGCTGTTCATCCAGCAGGGCCGCAAGGTCTTCAAGGACGTGGTGCCGATGGTGTCGGAGATGATCGTGGACCACGCCCGCGACCTCGGCCTGGACCCGACCGGGCTCAAGCGGCTGTGGCTGCACCAGGCGAACATCAACATGAACGAGCTGATCGGAAAACGCGTGCTGGGCCGCGACCCGACGCCGGATGAGAACGTCATCATTCTGGACGACTACGCCAACACCTCTTCGGCCGGTTCGATCATCGCCTTCCACCTGCACAATCAGGGCTTCGCCGCCGGGGAGACCGGGCCGATCTGCAGCTTTGGCGCCGGATACTCGGCCGGAACGGTGTTCGTCAGAAAACGCGCCTGATCACATCTTCGCGGCAGAGCTTGCATCCAGCGCGGGAGTTTGCGACCGCTTGTCATGTCTCCAGCACGCAGGATGCCCGCATGACCGAGACCGCCAAGGCCGTTCCCGACACCTTCCTGGAATCGCTCGCCCGCGATGTCGCGATGGTGCTCAGACGGATGGGCGGCGCGGCGCATCAGAAGGATGTCTGCGACTGGGTGGCGGCGCTGCGCCGCCAGCGCGGCGAGCAGGTCTCTCCCGAGCTGCCCGAGCTGGTGCGCGAGGTCTTCGAACGCTACCGCGACTGGTTTTTCCGCCCGTTCGGCGAAGGCTCCAACCGCTGGGCGCTGGCCCCGGGCGCTGCCTGAGGCGCGAAAAAGGGGCGGCCCCGTAGGACCGCCCCTCGATCATTGCGCTGACGCGAACCTTAGAAGCGGCGCACGTAGTTCAGCGAGTAGGTGTCGACTTCCGCGTCGTCGCCGTCGAAGTCGCGACGCGTCCAGTCGGCGCGGATGCCGTTGCGGTCGTCCAGGAAGAAGTTGGCGCCGGCGCCGTAGTTGATGCTTTCGCCGTCCTCGGACACTTCGAAGCCGGCGACATCCGCCTTGACCTCGGTGGCGCCATAGCCGAGGCGGCCGAACAGCTCGACCCGCTCGCTGACCGGCACGAAAGCGACGCCATAGACCGCGGCGTCCCACTCATGCTCGACGGAGCCGGTCACGCCGCCGAAGTCGACGTCGTCATCGCGCACGCCGATCGAGGCCTCGCCCTCGG
>JBKBUS010000325.1:0-2952 GCA_046290035.1 Brevundimonas sp. | reverse complement strand
GCGACTACAAGGCCAGGTGGGACGAATGGCGCGAGACCGGCGAGGGGAGTCCCCCGACCCGGAACCTGCAGAACGAGACCCTGGCGGGCGTGCTGGACGGTTCGATCCTGGTGCAGAACCACTGCTACCGCGCCGACGAGATGGCGATGATGCTGGATCTCGCCGACGAGTTCGGCTTCCGCATCACCGCCTTCCACCACGCGTCCGAGGCCTACAAGCTGGCGCCGCGACTGGCGCGCGAGGGCGTGTGCGCCCTCACCTGGACCGGCTGGTGGGGCTTCAAGATGGAGAGCCTGGACGGCATCGAGGAGAACGCCGCCCTGGTCGACGCGCCCGAGGGCTCGTGCGCGGTCATCCACTCCGACGACGCCATCCTGACCCAGCGCCTCAACCAGGAAGCGGCCGCGGCCCTGTCCGCCGGACGCCGCGCCGGGATGAACATTTCCGAGGAGCACGCCATCTCCTGGATCACATCCAACGCCGCCCGGGCGCTCGGCATCGCCGATCAGACCGGCTCGCTGGAGCCCGGCAAGCGCGCCGACGTGGTGATCTGGAGCCACAATCCCTTCAGCATCTACGCCCGCGCCGATCAGGTCTTCATCGACGGGGCCCTGACCTTTGACCGCTCGGACCCGCGCTATCAGCCCGCGTCCGACTTTGAACTGGGCCAGCCGGGCTACGGCATGGCCCCGGCCGCCGGAGGGACCCGCTGATGAATGCGACCAAGCTGATGGGCGGGCTCGCCGCCGCCGCAGCGTCCCTTGCGCTGGCGCTGCCCGCCATGGCCCAGACGGTGGCCATCACCGGCGGCCGGGTGCTGACCGGCTCGTCCGTCATCGAGAACGGCACGGTCGTGATCCAGAACGGTCGCATCGCGTCGGTCGGGACCGGCCCCGCCCCCTCGGGCGCGCGGGTGATCGACGCCGCGGGCAAGATCGTGACGCCTGGTTTCGTAGCGGTGGACTCCGGTCTGGGCGGAACCGAGGTTTCGTCCGTCGGCGGGACCGACGACCTTTCGAACCAGTCGAACACCCTGAGCGCCGCCTTCGACGTGTCGTACGGGCTCGATCCGTGGTCCTTCGTCATCCCGGTGGCGCGGCTGGGCGGACTGACTCGCGCCATCGTCGTGCCGAACCATCCGGGCTCCTCGGGCGGACACGTGCACGAGCACGACACCGCCGGCGCCGGGGAGGGCGGGTATCACGATCCGGGGCTTTTCGCCGGCCAGGCCGCCGTCGTTCACCTGGCCCAGGGGACCGACATCCTCGTCCAGCCCCGCGTCGCCATGGTCGCCCCGTTCGGCGAGGCCGGAGCGGGCGTCGCCGGCGGCGCGCGGGGCGCCGAGTTCGTCTTGTTCAAGGAGACGATGGCAGAGGTGCGGCTCTACGCCCGCAACCGCCAGGCCTATGAGCGAGCGGGGCTGCGCGACCTGATGCTGTCCCGCGCCGACCTGGAGGCGCTGGTCCCCGTCGCCCAGGGGCGCATGCCCCTGATCGTCACCGTCCACCGGGCGGCCGACATCCTGCAGGTGCTGCGTCTCGCCGAGGAGGAGAACATCCAGGTGATCCTGGACGGCGCCGAAGAGGGCTGGCTCGTCGCCGACCGCATCGCCGCGGCCGGCGTTCCTGTGCTGATCAACGCCACCGCCAACCTGCCGGGCGACTTCGAGACCCGGGCCGCGCACCTCGGCAACGCCGCGGCGCTGAACGCGGCGGGCGTGACCATCGCCATCAAGGGCAACGAAGGCGGCGTCCATCGTGCCCGCGAGGCGCGCTACAACGCGGGTAATGCCGTGGCCAACGGCCTACCCTACGACGCGGCGATCGCGGCCCTGACGGTCAATCCCGCGCGCATCTTCGGGATGCAGGGCCGCTTCGGCGCCCTGACGCCGGGGGCGGAGGCGGACGTGGTCGTCTGGTCGGGCGACCCGCTGGAGCCGCTGAGCCAGCCGGAGGCGGTGTTCATCGCCGGGGCCGAACAGCCGCTGACCAGCCGGGGCCTGTTGCTGCGCGACCGCTATCGCGACGGCGGCGAGGGCGCCTTGCCGCCCGCCTACGTCCGCTGACCCGACCCGCCGCGCCCTCCCGTTCAGCGGGAGGGCGCGGTAGGCTCAGCGACATGAGGATCCCCGAGGACGAGCTTGAGTTCCGCTTCTTCCGCGCGGGCGGTCCCGGCGGGCAGAACGTCAACAAGACCTCGACGGCGGTGCAGCTGCGCTTCGACGTGCGCAACTCACCGTCGCTTACCGAGCCTGTACGCGAGAGGCTTCTGAAGCTGGCCGGCGCGCGCGCGACGCAGGCCGGAGAGATCCTGATCACCGCCGTGCGCTTCCGTACCCAGGAACGGAACCGCGCTGATGCCGTGGAACGGCTGCACGTCCTCGTCGAGAAGGCGTCGATCGCGCCCGTGAAGCGGGTCGCCACCCGCCCGACCCTCGCCTCCAAGCGCCGCCGTCTCGAGGCCAAGGGTCGGCGCTCGACCGTGAAGTCGCTGCGCGGGCGGCCGGATGCGGATTAGAAACCCGCACTCGCCTGGCGGGCGAGCGCCGCTTGCTCGAAGATCACGGTTAATCTAACCGTGTTATATCGCCCACGATGGCGATCAGCGAGGGGGTTCGAATGCTGGAAACGCTTGTGGTCGCCGCCCTGATGTCGGGCGCCGCGACCGATGACTGCCACCCGCATCCGCATTCGCCGGGTGACGGATGCGACTGCGTCTACGACGTCGTCTTCTACACCCCGCGCCCGCCAGGGCCGCCCATTCACATATCCGCGCCCGGCGTGAGGGTCCGTGGCGCGCCGGTGTATGTGCCGGGACCGGTGATCCACGTCTCGGCGCCTCCGGTTTGGGTCGACGCTCCGCCGGTTCGCGTCGGCGCCGCTCAAATCCATATTGAGCGTCCGGATATTCGAGTGCGCCCGTCCGAAGTGATCATCGAGCCGCCGGTCGTCT
>JBKBUS010000324.1:0-2955 GCA_046290035.1 Brevundimonas sp. | reverse complement strand
CCGCCCCCGCCGCCCCCCTGCTGTACCCGCTGCGCCACCCCCGCCCGGCGGGGGGCGGCCCAGCGCCGCCGGTCGACCTCGGCGTACAGGCGCGCGACGATGTCCGGGATGCGATGGGCGCCGCCCTCCAGCGCCGCCAGGATCTGAGCCTCGCGGTCCAGTCGGTGGGCGCGATAGGCCTCGAGGAACGGCGCCACATCCTCGATCGGGGCGCCGTGGGCCGGATACAGGCGCCCGTAGCCGTTCGCGATCACCCGGTCCAGGCTGCGCATGTAGTCCGCCATGTCGCCGTCGGGCGGCGCCACGACGGTGGTCGACCAGCCCATGACGTGGTCGCCGCAGATCAGGGCGTTCTCCTCCTCCAGCGTAATGCAGAGGTGGTTCGACGCATGACCGGGCGTCGCCACGACCGTCAGCGTCCAGCCGTCCCCGTCGATCCGATCCCCATCCGCGAGCCGCCGGTCGGGGGTGAAGTCGGCCAGGTCGCCCTCGTCCGCGCCTGAGGCGTGCGTCTGAAACTCGGGCGGGCGGGCGCCGAGGATGGGCGCGCCGACCCGGGCGGCGAGCGGCCGGGCCAACGGCGCATGGTCCCGGTGGGTGTGGGTCAGGAGGATGTGGGTGACGGCTCGATCGCCGATCGCCGTCAGCAGGGCGGTCAGGTGCCGGTCGTCGTCAGGGCCGGGATCGACGATCGCGACCGCGCCGGTCTCCCGACCGACCAGATAGGTGTTCGTGCCGGTGAAGGTGAACGGGCCGGGGTTTTCGCACACCACCCGCTCCAGACGCGGCGATAGGCGGTCGGCGCGGCCATAGGCGAAGTCGAAGCTGCGGACGTAGGGGATCGCGACCGGCATGGGCCGAGGAAACGCGGCCCCGCGCTTGCGTCAACCCTTCGGCAACCATCGCCGGAGTCCCGAAGTGAGCCGTTCCACCGCCCTCGCCCTGACCGCAGACCTGTCGCTGGGCCTGTCCCGGCGCCTGATGACCGCGACGGCCGCCCTGCTGCTGCTGACGGCGGGCCAGCTGGTGGCCGCGTCCTGCACCCCGGAGCCCGCGCCCTACGCCGCGAGGGCCGTGATCGAGCGGTGACTGCAGCGCTACGAAAGTGTGTCGCGGATGCGACAGCGCACGACTTATCGTGACAACGGCTCGGCTTTGCCGTGTTCGAATCTGGACGGAATCGAGGCGGTGCGTGAAAAGGAAGCCATCTCGATCCAGTCGGATGGGATCATCATCAGCGGCGCGCCTGCCACGTCGCTCAGGAGGGATTGCTTTGAAAATCAACACCACGCGCCAGCGTCTGCTCTCGGGCACGACCATCGGAGGCGCGGCCGTCATCGCCGCCAGCCTTCTCTTCAGCGCCCCCGTCATGGCGCAGGACGCCAACGATCCTGAGGCCACCGAGGTCGAAGAGATCGTGATCACCGGTTCGCGCGTCGCTCGCTCGAACTTCACGTCCGAGTCTCCGGTCACGGTCGTGACCGCGGAAACGATCACCAGCTCCGGTCAGGTCGGCCTCGGCGAAGTTCTGCGCCAGCAGCTGGCCTCGACGCCGTCGGGCGGCTTCAACCAGAGCTCGAACCTCTCCGGCGCCGGCGCTCAGACCGTCGACCTGCGGGGCCTGGGCACCGACCGGACCCTGAACCTGATCAACGGCCGCCGCGTCGCCAACTTCGCGGACGCCCTGCAGAACGAAGCCGCCGACCTCGGCTTCATCCCGCTGGCGATGGTCGAGCGCGTTGAGATCCTGCGCGACGGCGCCTCGGCGGTCTACGGCGCCGACGCGGTCACCGGCGTGGTCAACATCATCCTCAAGAACGACTTCGAGGGTGTGGATGTGGCCGGCCAATACGGCATCTCCGACCAGGGCGACTACGAGACCTACTCGCTTCAGGCGGTCGTCGGCGGCAACTTCGAGCGCGGCAACGCGGTGTTCGGGCTGGAATACGCCTTCACCGACATGGTGCTGCAGCGCGACCGCGACTGGGCCATTCCGACCATCGCCGGCCTGACCGCTACGGGCGTCACCAACGGCTCGGGCGCGCACCCGGGCGGCACGATCACGTTCGCGGCGAACGGCGCCCTCCCGGCGCGGACCTGGTGCACCCGGCCGATCGCGCTGGGCGGGGACGAGCTGACGAACGTCGCGGGCACGGCGCTCTGCCCGTCCAGCGCTCCCAGCAGCCCGGACGCTCTGATCGGACGCTACGACTATGCGCTGGTGCAGAGCATCCTGAACGGCAGCGAGAACCTGAACGCCGCCTTCTACGGCACCTACGAGCTGACGGACTCGATCGAAGGCTTCATCGAGTTCCAGTACGCCGACCGTGAGGGCACCAGCGTCCTGGACGGCAACCCGATCTTCGCGGGCAGCGGCTCGGTCGCCTACCCCGGCGGCTGGGTGGTCCCGGCCGACAACCCCTACAACCCGTTCCCTGGCCAGTCGGCTCAGGTGACGCAGCGTCCGACCAGCACCGTCGGTCCCCGCAACCAGTACGTCAACGCCAACTCCGTCCGCTATGTGGTCGGCCTGCGCGGCGAGATCGCCCAGTTCGACTGGGAACTGGCCTATATCAACACCGAGGTGACCGCTCAGGTCGACACGGACTCCACGTTCAACCTGGCGCGCGCCATCCGCATTTCCGACCCGACGCTCTGCGCCGCGGATCCGATCTGTACGGCGGCCCTGCAGCCCGGCAGCCTCGGGGCCCTGGACGTTTATCGTCCGGCCAACTGGTCCGAGTCTGAAATCGCCTACTTCCGTCAGCGGGCGATCTCGAACTCCAACGTCGGCCTGGAAGGCCTGTCGGGCGTGATCTCCGGCGACCTGTTCGAACTGCCGGCCGGCCCGCTGGGCATCGCCGTCGGCGTCGACTACCGTGAGGAAGAAGTGGCGATCAATCCGGATGCGGTGACCGCGTCCGGCGAGAGCGTCGCCAACCAGACCTTCCCCAC
>JBKBUS010000013.1:0-14032 GCA_046290035.1 Brevundimonas sp. | reverse complement strand
ACCTTCGGGTAGATCATAGACCCGCTCGCCCGACCCGGAGGCGCCCACGGCGACGCCGTTGACCCAGGTCTGGTCGGCTTCGTCGATCGCCCCCAGCGACAGCCGGTTCGCGGCCCCCGCCTGCTGCGCCGTAAGGTCCACGTCGACCCGGTACCAGACCATGCCGTTGTAGGCTGCGAGCTCGGGCATGCCCCAGCTCTCCCACGGCGTCAGCGCCGCGACCGGACGCCAGTCCCCCGCGTCATCGGGGGACCACGGCGCATCTCCGGCCCTCTGGCGCCACCACGCCTGCCACTGCTCGCCCCACAGGCGCTGTGCGGCCAGGGGATCGTCCGCCAGCCGATCCAACGCGGCGAGCCCTTCGCCAGCGCCCAGCTCCACCAGCGCGTCGCGGCTCATCCAAGCCTCGATGCGCGACCCGCCCCAGCTGGCGTTGATCAGGCCCATCGGCACGTCGTGATCGCGCCGCAGATCCTGGGCGAAGAAGAAGCAGGCGGCCGAGAACTCCGCCACGCTGTCCGGCGCCGCCGGGGCCCAGGCCACGGGGTTTCGAAAATCCGATTGCGGGTCCGGGTCATAGTCCTTGACCACGCTCAGCAGGCGCAGCCCGTCGTCCGCCGAGGCGCCGATGACGGCGGGCGCGTTCAGCGCGCGGCTGACCGGCAACTCCATGTTCGACTGCCCCGAACACAGCCAGACGTCGCCGACCATGACGTCCTCGGCCGCGTCCGAAGCGCCCCCATCGTCGGTGACCGTCAAGGCGAAGGGCCCTCCCGCCGGCCGGGCGGGCAGCTCTGCACGCCAACGGCCATCCCCGTCCACGCTGGCGGCGACCCGGCTGTCGCCCAGGGCGACCGTCACCCGCGCGCCCGGTTTGCCCCGCCCCCAGATCGAGATCGGTCGGTCTCGCTGAAGCACCGCATGGTCGCTGAACAGGTCCGCGAGCGTGGGCGCCTGGGCGGAGGCGACCGAGGATGTGAGCGCCGCTGCGGCGACGCCGAGGATCACGCTCAGACGGCGCGCAGTACGGCTCATCGCGCGACGCCCCGGGCGTTCGGCCTCGCCGCCCCCCGTCCAAGGCGGCGAGGATTGGAGACGCTGACGAGGGGAGATGTCATGGACGCTTTCGACGGACTGGGATCGACCGGACCTCAGGCGGACCGGCGGGGCGGGGCGGCGATAAGGGCGTCGGCGATCGCCTGCCGCAGCGGCTTGGCGCGATACTGGGCGTCATACGGAGTGGGCCGCTTGGGCAGGCCGTCCTCCCGATACCAGCGCCCCTGAAGCCAGGTGTGGCTGTCGGACAGGCCCCAGCACAGGATGTCGCCCATCTGCGGATAGCTGAGCATCAGATCCAGGTACCGCCGGCCCAGCTCCGCCACGGCGGCGTCGCGCTGGGCGAAGTCGGCGGGCAGGTTCTTGTCGTGCACGTCGAACTCGGTGATCACGAGGTCGTAGCCCATGCCCACCACCTCATCGAGGAAGCGGCGCCAGTTCGTCTCCCGCGCGGTGTCGAAGCCGACCGAGTTGTCCGAGTTGCCCGAGCCGATGTGGCTCTGCACGCCCAGGGCGTCGACCGGCACGCCCCGCGCCCTGAAGCCTTCCAGCAGCCGCAGCACGCCGTTCTGGTGGGCCTCGTGTCCCGCCTCCCAGCTCATGTAGTCGTTGTAGACCAGCTGGGCCGTCGGCGCGCGCTCGCGGGTGCGGCGGAAGGCCAGGTCCATCACCGCCTCTGGCCCGCCCATCCGCTCCGAGAACGGCGTGACCCGCAGCTCGCCGGTGTCGGCGTCCACCGCCTCGTTGATGACGTCCCAGGAGTCGATCATGTCGTAGCGATCGACGATCGCATCGATGTGCTCGACCACCAGCCGCTCCACCTCCGAGGCGGGCCTCGCCCCGTAATCGTGGCTCTCGGTCCAGGCCGGGAACCACTGCGGGTGGTGCCAGATCAGGGTATGCCCCCGCAGGCCCATCCCCTGATCGGCGGCGAACTCGGCGATGCGATCCGCCGGCCCGTAGGTGAAGGTCGAGGCGTCGGGACGAAGGGCGTACCACTTCAGCTCGTTCTCATGGACCAGGACCCCGCACTCCCACTCCAGCAGGCGACGGTAGGCGCGGTTGTCGAAGGACGCGGTCAGTGTCCCCGGACGCCCGGCCCCGACGGCGCTGCCGAACCTGCGGCCTGACCGGGCGGCCAGGGCGTTGAGGCTCGGCCCTTCCGGACGAGGCGGCATGGTGGCGCAGCCGGCGACCAGGCCGGCTCCCGCCATCATCAGGGACTGTCGGCGCGTGATCATGAAGCTCCGAACCCAAAAAAAGGGGGCGCGCCGACATGCGACGCGCCCCGTCTCAGGGAGGTTTAGAAGGTGGCGCGCATCACCAGGGTGAAGCGGCGGTCGTTCATGAACCAGGATCGCGGCGCGCGCAGCAGATCGTTGTTCAGGATCTGGCTGGTGCGCGTGATCTCGTTGGTGAGGTTCACCGCCTGGACGCCGATCTTCCAGTTCTCGTTCAGCGTGTAGAAGAACGACCCGTCCAGCTGACCGGTGTCCTCGTTCATGATCGGCGCGTAGGGAACGATGACGTCCCGCGGCGTGATCAGGAACTCCGACCGCCAGGCGTAGGCCAGGCGCGCCGACCACGGCCCCTTCTCATAGAAGGTCGCGACGTTGACCGTGTGCTCCGACAGGTTCTGCAGCGGCAGCAGGCTCGTGTCGATGTTCGCCACGCGGCCGGCGGCCACGTCCGGGTCGGTCGAGGACAGGGTGCTTTGCGCCACGCCTTCGGAGTCGATGAAGGTGTAGTTGGCGCTGAGGCCCAATCCGTCGAACGGCGCCGGCAGGAAGTCATAGGTCTGCTGGTACGCGATCTCGAAGCCGCGGATGGTGCCCTGATCCTCCGAGTTGACCGGCGTGGTCACCACGGCGTCGAAGGTCGCGCCGTTATTGGTGAAGGCCAGCCGCTCGGTGCCGTTCGTGATGACGTCGTTCAGCTCCTTGTAGAAGAGCGAGAGCGTCAGCTGGCCTACCTCGTCGAAGTACCACTCGGCGGACAGATCCAGTTTGTCGGCGCTGATCGGGCGCAGATACGGATTTCCGACAGTGAAGCGACCGGTCGGCCGCCCGTCGATGATGTCCTGCGCGAGCGTCGACAGACTGATGTTGTAGTAGGCGCGGGTCAGACCGATGTCCGGCGGCGTGATCGTGCGCGACAGGCCCAGGCGGAACTGCAGCCCGTTGCCCACCTCCAGCTTCGCGTTGAAGCTGGGCAGCCAGTAGTCGAAGTCCGTCTCGGCCGTGAAGGGCGTGATCGTCCCGTCGGCATAGGCCCGGGCCTGGGCGCGCACCTCCGGCGCCAGGCCGCAGAACGGCGAGGGCTCCTGGCCCGGCGGCACCGGCTCGGCGCAGGTCGCCTCGGTCGGGAAGCTGCCAAGGTTGAACGCCTGGAAGCCCTCCGCCGCGCGGTCCGTCTTGGTGTAGCGCAAGCCGAGGTTGCCGCTCAGGTTCCAGCCATTGGCGAACTCATGGCCGTAGCGGACCATGAAGTAGGCGGCGCTCGTCTCTTCCTCGACCGGGTTGATCTCCTGCGGCAGGAAGCCGTCGGCGTCAGCGTTGCAGCGGAGCGCCAGAGGCACCCAGTTCTGCTGGCACCCGGCCGCATTCAACCGCGCCCGCCACTCGTCACCCACGGCCAGGCCGTAGGCGCTGTAGACGTCGTAGTTGTCGATGATGTTCTGGTTGAAGAACAGGCGAGGCTGAGCACCCGTCGGAACGGGAACCTGGCCGCGCATGAAGTTGTCGAACGCATAGGTCTCGTGGAAGTCCGCGGCCAGGAAGCCGGGACCGCCCGGCGCCCCGCCGGCGTTGGGGATTCCGTCGACGTTGTCGCTCAGCCAGACGGGACCGTTGTCGCCCCACTGCTCGGTCAGCACGCCCCAGTTGTACGAGGTGAATCGCGTCGTCTGGTCCCGGATCGCGTGGCGAACCCCGAAGCGCAGCGAGCGGACCCAGCTATCGTCGAAGCTGTACTCCCCGTCGATGCGGAAAGCGTCCAGCGTGCCTTCGCTCATCTCCTTGTGGTCCATCGCCGCGCGGGAGAAGGTGTTGTAGGGCGACGAGAAGTTGTCGTTCCCGTTGCGATAGTAGCCCGGGCAGGTCGCCGACGGCGCGCCGACGCAGGGCGTCCCATCTAGGAACGGCGGCAGGAAGGTCACAACGGGGATGTCGCTGCCGCGGATCTCGATGCTGGCGTTCTGGTAGGTCGAGTTCCACAGGCCGGCGTCGAGAACGTCGACGGTGGAGTCCACGTGCTGGTAGTCGAAGCTCAGCCCGAGGCGGTCGGTCGGCGTCCATCTCAGATTGAAGCCGTAGTCGGTCGTGACCGCCTGCTGCTCCACGTCGCGACGGATGTTGTTGCTCTGCAGGCCGTTGATGGGCGTGCGCGGGTCGACCTGGTTCTGGTCGGCGCGCCAACCGGTGGTGCCGGTGATGATGCCGGAGGTGAACAGTCCGTCGGGGCCGAAGTCGAGCGTGGTGCCGACCTGGGCCTGGGAGTCGCCGTTGCTCGTCACGTTGTCCGTGGCGATCTCCATGGCGTGCTCGGTCCAGGCTTGGCTGGAGTCCGAGCGCAGGAACTGGGCCGTGGCCTGCCAGCGGCGGTCATGGCTGCGCCACTGGAAGGCGCCGGCGTAGCCGCGACGCTCGCGGTCGAACTCCTGCGAGCGGAAGGCCGCGCCGCGCGGGAACCAGACGTCGCCCACGGCGGTCGCGCCCGGCGTCGCGACGACGTCCCCGTTCGAATAGAGCGTGCGCGGGCCGTAGTTCGAGATCTGCTGGCCATCGCCCCGCGAGATGAGCTGAGAATAGACGGCGTTCAGCATGATGCCGAACTCGCCCGCGCCGTTCTCCCAGCGGTCGCTGATCAGGGCCGAGAAGGTCGGCGTCAGCTCCTCGGCGAAGTCGCCGTAGCTGGCCTCCGCAGAAGCGGCGATCACGCGGCCCGCGGCGTCGAACGGCACGCGCGTCCGCAGGTTCACGGTGCCGGCGATGCCGCCCTCGATCATGTCGGCCGAGGGGCTCTTGAACACGTCGACGCCGCCCATCAGCTCCGGCGGCACGTCGGCGAAGCTCAGCGCGCGCCCGTTATTGGCGGTGAAGGTGTCGCGTCCGTTCAGTTCGGAGCGGACGAAAGTCAGGCCGCGCACGACGACGCCCGAGCCCTCGACCGAGAAGTGGTCCGGGTCCACGCCGGCGGCGAACCGGTCGATGGCCACGCCGGGCACCCGCTGCAGCGCCTCGGTCACCGACCGGTCCGGCAGCGCGCCGATGTCCTCGGCGGTGATCGAGTCGACGAACACCTCGGAGTCCTGCTTGATCGCCTGGGCGTTCTGCAGGCTGGCGCGAATGCCGGTGACGACGACCTCTTCGACCTCGGTGGCGTCCGGGTCGGCCTCCTGGGCCAGAACCGGCGTCGCGACCAGGACGGCGGCGACGGCCGCCAGCGAAACCCCGCCCCTGAGCACGGCGCGCTGCGCGGCCGACAGACGGACTTCAGGCTTGTTGACGCTCATGTAACTCCCCTCCCTATCCCTGCAGCATTTCTTTGTTAGCGCTATCATTGCATAGCGTAGAAATGTCTGAGTTATGACGGTAACGCACGTCACGGAGCTTCGCAAGCCCGTGGATTCTCGCCTCCGGGCGGGGCAGTGTTGAGGGGTCGAAAGCGCCGCGCAGACGGCGCGGGGGGCGGAAATGGGCGCGGATCGAGTGCAGCAAGTCGTCATCGTCGGCGGGGGCACGGCCGGCTGGATGGCCGCCGCCGCGCTGGCGCGGACGCTCGGCGGAACCACGCGGGTCACGGTGGTCGAATCGGATGCGATCGGCACGGTCGGCGTCGGTGAAGCCACCATCCCGCCGATTCGCACCTTCAACGCGATGCTCGGCATCGAGGAGACGGATTTCATCCGCCGCACCCAGGGCACGTTCAAGCTTGGAATCGAGTTCGTCGGCTGGGGCGCCCCGCACGAGCGCTACATGCACCCCTTCGGCGCCTTCGGGGCGGACATCCAAGGCGTCAAGTTCCACCAGGCCTGGCGTCGGCTGCGCGACCTGGGCCGCGCCGACGTCTTCGGGGCCTACAACATCTGCGAGACGGCGGCGCTGGCCGACAGGTTCGGCCCAGGCGATCCGCGCCTTCCGTTCACCCGTATGACCTGGGCCTACCATTTCGATGCGGCGCTCTACGCCCGCTATCTGCGCGCCTATGCCGAGGCGCGCGGCGTCGTCCGCCGAGAGGGCCGCATCGTCGAGGTGGCGCAGAACGGCGAAACCGGCTTCATCGAGGCGGTGGTTCTGGAGGAAGGCGCGCGCATCGCCGGCGACCTGTTCGTCGACTGCACCGGCTTTCGAGGCCTGCTCATCGAACAGACGCTGAAGGCCGGCTTCGAGGACTGGAGCCGCTGGCTGCCGTGTGATCGGGCGGTCGCCGCGCCCTGCGCCCACGGGCAGGCGCCTCTGACCCCCTATACCCGCGCCACCGCCGAGCGCGCGGGCTGGCGCTGGCGCATTCCGCTGCAGCACCGGATCGGCAACGGCTACGTCTACTGCAGCGATCACATCTCCGATGATGAGGCGGCCACGACCTTGCTGGCCAACCTCGACGGCCCCGCGCTCGGCGACCCTCGCCCCTTGCGGTTCAAGGCCGGCCGCCGACGCAAGGCCTGGGTGAAGAACTGCGTCTCGCTGGGCCTCGCCTCCGGTTTCCTGGAGCCGCTGGAGTCCACCAGCATCCACCTGATCCAGGCGGGCATCACAAAGCTGCTGGCGCTCTTCCCCGACCGCGGCTTCGAGCCCCGCGAAATCGACGAGTACAACCGCCTGACCGACATGCAGACCGAGCAGATCCGCGACTTCATCATCCTGCACTACAAGGCCAACGGGCGCGTGGGCGAACCTCTCTGGGACGCCTGCCGCGCCATGGACGTCCCCGAGGCGCTCGAGCGCCGCATGGCGCTGTTCCGCCATCGCGGCCGCTTCTTCCGCCATGAGGACGAGCTATTCGCCGAATCAAGCTGGCTGGCGGTCCTGTTCGGCCAGGGCGTGACGCCGGACGGCTACGACCCCCTCGCTGACGGCCTGCCCGAGCCCGACATTCACGCCGCCCTGGAAGAGGTCCGCGCCGGCATCCGCCGGACCGTCGACGCCATGCCGACCCAGTCGGATGTCATCGCCCGCTTCTGCGCCGCGCCGGAGGCCGCCTGATGGACGCCCGTATCCGCAAGATCGTCATCGTCGGCGGCGGGACCGCCGGCTGGATGACCGCCGCCGCCCTGGGCAAGGTGCTCGGCCGCGACTACGCCGAGATCGTGCTCGTGGAGTCCGACGAGATCGGCATCGTCGGCGTGGGCGAGGCCACCATCCCCCAGATCGGCATCTTCAATCGCCTGCTCGACCTCGACGAGAACGAGTTCGTCCGCCGCACCAAGGGCAGCTTCAAGCTCGGCATCCAGTTCGTGGACTGGGGCCGCAAGGGCCACAGCTACTTCCACCCCTTCGGCCCGTTCGGCGTCGACATGGAAGGGGTGTCGTTCCACGCCTACTGGCTGCGGCTGGCCCAGGGCGGCGATCCTCACCCCGTCACGGACTATTCGCTGCAGTCGGTGGCGGCCGCCGAGAACCGGTTCATGCGTTCGATCGACGCCGGGCGCTCACCCCTGTCCAACATCGCCTACGCCTTCCATTTCGACGCCGGCCTCTACGCCCGGTTCCTGCGCGGCCGCGCCGAGGCGGACGGCGTGCGACGTCGGGAGGGCAAGATCGTCGAGGTCTCCCAGCGCGCCGAAGACGGCTTCATCGACGCCGTGGTTCTGGAGAGCGGCGAGCGGATCGAGGGCGAGTTGTTCATCGACTGCTCCGGATTCCGGGGCCTGCTGATCGAGCAGACGCTCAAGGCCGGCTACGAGGACTGGACGCAGTGGCTGCCGTGCGATCGGGCGGTGGCGGTCCCTTGCGAGAGCGTCGAGCCGCTGACCCCCTACACCCGCTCCACGGCGCGCGACGCCGGCTGGCAGTGGCGCATCCCGCTGCAGCACCGGATCGGCAACGGCTACGTCTATTCCAGCGACCACATCTCCGACGACGAGGCCGCCGCAACCCTGCTCGCGAACGTGGACGGCGCGCCCTTGGCCGACCCCCGGTTCCTGCGGTTCGTCACCGGCCGTCGCAAACAGGCCTGGGTCAAGAACGTGGTGGCTATCGGCCTGTCCGCCGGCTTCATCGAGCCGCTGGAGTCCACCAGCATCCACCTGATCCAGAGCGGCATCGCCAAGCTGCTGCAGATGTTCCCGGACCGGGAATTCCCCGCCGCGGACCGCGACCGCTTCAACCGGATGACCGCCCGCGAGATGGAGCAGGTCCGCGACTTCATCATCCTGCACTACAACGCCAGCGAGCGCGACGACACGGCCTTCTGGCGGCGCTGCCGCGACATGGACGTGCCCGACAGCCTGAAGGAGAAGTACCGGCTGTTCGAGACCACCGGCCGGATCTTCCGCGAGGACGACGAGCTGTTCAACGACACCAGCTGGTTCGCCGTCATGATCGGGCAGGGCCTGAGGCCGAAGCGCTACGACCCGGTCGCCGACCTGCTGAGCCGCGAGGAGACGACGCGGCGTCTCGACGAGATCCGCCGCGTCATGCGCACCTGCGCCGACCAGATGCCGGGCCACGCCGACTTCATCCGCCGAACCTGCGCGGCCTGACTCGCGCGGCGTCTTGCAAAGCCCGCACGATTTGTCTGAGTATTCCCGACCGGACGAAGATCCGGGATGTGGGAGAGACCTCATGAGGCAGCTGCTTCTCGCCGCCGCCGCGGCGCTGACCGCCGCGACCGCGCCGGTGTCGACCGTCCAGAGCCAGGACGGCGACATCATGCAGTACGTCATCAACAATCCGCGCGTGGAGTCCTGGCAGGTGATCGGCGTCGCCCGCCCGCCCCGGCCGCAGCGGGCCGAGGGCGTGCTCGGCGAACGCGCCGTCCGCGTCGCCGCACGCCGGTCGGCTCAGCCCTGGGACACCGCCGCCCAGATGACGATCCCCGGCGCCATCAACCGGGGCGACACCGTCCTGCTGGCGGTCTGGGCGCGGCTGGAGACGCCGCCGCCGGGCCGGACCACGAGCGAGCTGCCGCTCAGGGTGCAGCAGGCGACCGCGCCCTACGCCGCCATCGCCCAGGAGACCGCCGAGATCGGACCCGAGTGGAAGCTGGTCTATGCGTCCGGCGTGGCCCAGGCCGATTATCCCGCCGGGGCCTCCAACCTGTCGGTGCATCTGGCGACGGCCGATCACACGGTGGATCTCGCTCCGGCGCTGTTGCTCAACTTCGGCCAGAACTACGACCCGGCCCGCCTGCCCCGGAACGAGCGCTGATGGCGCGCGCGTTCGGTCTGTCGGCCTTGGCGCTGCTCGCGGCGACCGCCGCCCAGGCGCAGGAGATTCGGCTCAATCAGGTCGGGTTCGAAACCGACGGCCCCAAGGCGGCGACCGTCGTCACCGAGGCCGTCGCCCCCCTGCCCTGGCGGGTTGTCGATGCGTCCGGCGCCGTCGCGGCCGAGGGGCTGACGCGGACCTTCGGGCCGGACGCGGCCTCCGGCGACACGGTCCAACTTCTGGATTTCTCCGCTCTGAACCGCCCGGGCGACTACCGGCTGCGCGTGGGTGAGGCGGAGAGCCGTCCCATCGCTATCCGGGCCCGGCCCTTCGCGGCCCTGAAGGCCGACGCCCTGGCCTACTTCTACCAGAATCGCGCGGGCGTCCCGATCCTGGCCGAGCACGTCTCGCGGCCCGATCTCGCCCGGCCCGCCGGGCACGTGAACGAGCGGGCGACCTGCTTCTCCGGAACCGATCCGCGCGGGACCGTCTGGCCGGGCTGCGACCATACGCTGGACGTCTCCGGCGGCTGGTACGACGCGGGCGACCACGGCAAGTACGTCGTCAACGGCGGCATCTCGGTCTGGACCCTGGTCAACGCCTACGAGCGCGCGGACCGTCTGGGCCTCGCCCCCTTCGCTGACGGACAGGCCGACATTCCCGAGGCGGGCAACGGCGTCGACGATCTCCTGGACGAGGCCCGCTACGAGCTCGAGTTCCTGCTCAGGATGCAGATCCCCGACGGCGCCCGCGCCTGGGTGGCCGTCGAGACGCTGCCGGACGCCCGCTATCGTCTGGCCGAGATCGACGCCGGCGGCATGGCCCATCACAAGGTCCACGATCGCGCCTGGACCGGACTGCCGACCGCGCCGGCCGACGCCCCCGAGGAGCGCCTGCTCTCCCCGCCCTCGTCGGCGGCCACGCTGAACCTCGCCGCGGCCGCGGCCCAGTGCGCCCGCGTGTGGCGCGACATCGATCCCGTTTTCGCCGACCGTTGTCTGACCGCCGCGCGACGGGCCTATGCGGCGGCGAAGCGTCACCCCGACATCCAGGCGCTAGGCGCCTTCGAAGGCGGCGGCGGCTATGGCGACGCCAACCTCGCCGACGAATTCTACTGGGCCGCCGCCGAGCTCTACGCCACGACCGGCGAGGACGACTTCCTGCGGGACGCGCGGGGCTCGCCCTACTGGCTGGCGGGCCCGACCTCCGGCGCCCGGCCGACCGGCGACCCCGCCTGGCCCGACACGGCCGCGCTCGGCACGATCACCCTGGCGACCGAGGCGGCTGATCTGCCGGCAGCCGACCGCGCTGCCGCCCGCGCCAGTCTGGTCGAAAGCGCCCGCGCCTACCTCGCCGAGGCCCAGACCCAGGGCTATGGCTTCCCCCGCGGCGGGACCCGCTTCGAGTGGGGCTCGAACGGCACGCTGATGAACCGGGCGATGATCCTCGGTCTCGCCCGCGATTTCACCGGCGAGGCGGCGTTCCGCGACGGCGCGATCTCAGCGCTCGATTTCATCCTTGGGCGCAACCCCCTGGACCGATCGTTCGTCAGCGGCTGGGGCGCCCGACCCATGGTCAACCCGCACCACCGTTTCTGGGCGCATTCGGCCGACCCGGCCTATCCTGCCCCGCCGGCCGGGGCTCTGTCGGGCGGTCCCAACAACACCGGGATGGCCGACGACGTGGCGCGTGAAATGGCGGGCCGGTGCGCGCCGCTGCGCTGCTGGGCCGACGACCTCAGGTCCTATGCGCTCAACGAGGTGGCGATCAACTGGAACGCGCCCCTGGTCTGGGTCGCCGCCTTCGTCGACCCCGAGCCTCAGGCGGCCGACTGAGGCGCACCATCGAAGGCGCAGTGCCGGGCGATGTAGTCGTCCTGGAGCGGCAGGAGCGCCGCCGCCTCGGCGATCGTCGCCCGCAGCCGGTTCAGCCCGGCGACCAGCCGCTCGGGCGCCTCGGCGCGCGCCAGCGGATGCGCGGCCGGCGGCGTGATCCCCTGCCCCACCAGGACCGCCACCCAGGACGGATGCTGGAACAGGCCCTCGCGGTAGTCGGCCACCACTCCGGTCTCTCGGAACAGCTCGATCCGCGCCGCCAGGCTGTCCGGCACGTCCATCTCCCGCACCTGCCGCCAGAATGGCGTGTCGTCCCGCGTGGTGGCCTTGTAGTGCAGGATGATGAAGTCGCGGATGCGCTCGTACTGCAGGTCCATCTGGCGGTTGAACTCCGCCGCCGTGCGCGGGTCGCCCGCGTGCACGGGCCACAGCTCGATCAGCTTCGTGATCGCCGCCTGGATCAGATAGATGCTGGTGGACTCCAGCGGTTCGATGAAGCCGGACGCCAGCCCCACCGAGACGCAGTTGGCCACCCAGTTGCGGGTCCGCTGCCCGGCGGTGAAGCGCAGGTGGTTCGGCCCCGCGATCGGTTCTCCCTCCAGCGCCTCCACCAGCGCCCGCTCCGCCGCCTCCGGCTCCAGGAAGGCGCTGCAGTACACATAGCCGTTGCCGACGCGGTGCTGCAGGGGAATGCGGAAGCGCCAGCCCGCCTCCATCGCCGTGGCGCGCGTGTAAGGCTCGGTGCGTCCCGCGCCCTTGCACGGCATCGCCACCGCCCGGTCGCACGGCAGCCAGTGGGACCAGTCGGTGTAGCCCGACTTCAGCGTCTGCTCGATCAGCAGCCCCCGGAAGCCCGAGCAGTCCACGAACAGGTCACCCTCGACCACCTCGCCACGCTCCAGCCGCACCGAGCGGATCAGCCCGGTCCCGGCGTCCTGCGCCACGTCGACGATGCGGCCCTCGACGCGGCGCACGCCCAGCCCTTCCGAAAACGCACGCAGGAAGCGGGCGTAGAGGCTCGCATCCAGTTGGTAGGCGTAGTCCCAGGTCGACAGGATCGACCGGCCGTCCGACGACGGCGGCCCGAACCGCGCGGCGCGCGCGGCGACGATCGGCGCGGCGTACTCATCCAGCTCGCCCACATCCCCGTGCGCCCGGCCGGCCAGCCAGTACTGGTGGAAGGGAACGCCGCCGCCCGGCGCGCCGAAGTCGCCGAACGGGTGCATGTAGCTGTCGCCGACCTTGGCCCAGTCGCGGAATTCGATCGCCAGCTTGAAGGTGGCGCGGGTCGCCCGCATGAACTCGGCCTCGTCGATGCCGAGCCGGGCGTTGAACTCTCGGATGTGCGGCAGGGTGGATTCGCCGACGCCGACCGTGCCGATCTCCTCGGACTCGATCAGCACCACCTCGACGCCGGTCGGTGCGATCAGGCGGCCCAGCGCGGCGGCGGTCATCCAGCCGGCGGTGCCGCCGCCGACGATGACGACCCTTCGCACGCCCGCCTGCTCCGCCATGCCCTCCTCCCTCGCCTCAGTGGTTGTCGCGCGGCAGGCCCATGGTGTCGATGATGCGATGGTAGTTCACCGCCGGCTCCAGCACCGCGCCGGTCTCCAGCTCGCCGACCATCGACCGCTGGATCTCCTGCCACGGCGTCTGGGAAGCGGGATAGCGGTAGCCGCCCTCCGCCTCCAGCGCCTGGCGGCGGCGCGCCAGCTCCGCATCGTCCAGTAGCACGTCGACCCGCCGCGTCTTCAGGTCGATGCGCACACGGTCGCCATTCTTCAGCAGCGCCAGGTTCCCGCCCGTCGCCGCTTCCGGCGAGGCGTTCAGGATCGACGGACTGCCGGAGGTCCCGGACTGACGCCCGTCCCCGACGCACGGGAGGGCGGTGATCCCCTGTTTGATCAGGTATGCCGGCGGCCGCATGTTCACCACCTCCGCCGCCCCCGGATGTCCGACAGGTCCGGCGCCGCGCATGACCAGGATGGTCTCGGCGGTGATCCCCTCGGCGGGATCGTCGATCCGGTGATGATAGTCCTCCGAGCCGTCGAACACCGCGACCGGTCCTTCGAACGCGTCCGGGTCGCTCGGATCGGACAGATAGCGCGCCCGGAAGTCCGGGCTGATCACGCTGGTCTTCATCAGGGCGCTGTCGAACAGGTTGCCCGACATCACCAGGAACCCCGCATCCTCGACCAGCGCGTCCTCGAAGGTCCGGATCACGTCGGGCAGGACGATCTCGGCGTCGCGGCAGTTCTCGCCGATGGTCCGGCCGTTCACCGTCAGGGCGTCCTCGTGGATCAGGCCGTGCTTGATCAGCTGGGCCACCACCGCCGGCACGCCGCCCGCCTGATGGTAGTCCTCGCCCAGATACTTGCCGGCCGGCTGCAGGTTGACCAGCAGCGGCACCCGGTGCCCAACCGCCTCGAAATCCCGGATCGGCAGCTCCACGCCGGCATGCCGGGCCAGCGCCGTCAGGTGGATCGGCGCGTTCGTCGACCCGCCGATGGCCGAATTGACGACGATGGCGTTCTCGAACGCTTCGCGGGTCAGGATACGGGACGGACGCAGGTCCTCGTGCACCATCTCAACGATCCGCTTGCCGGTCTGGTAGGCGACCTGCGGACGCTCGCGATAGGGCGCCGGGATCGCCGCCGAACCGGGCAGCGACATGCCCAGCGCCTCGGCCAGGCTGTTCATCGTCGTGGCCGTGCCCATGGTGTTGCAGTAGCCGACCGACGGCGCCGAGGTGGCCACCAGGTCGATGAAGCC
>JBKBUS010000323.1:0-2962 GCA_046290035.1 Brevundimonas sp. | reverse complement strand
CCCTGCACGAGCGCATGGGCGGCCCCGAGGTCGAGGACCAGGTCGCGGCCGCGAACTATCTGCGAACCCTGCCCTATGTCGACGACGACCGGATCGCAGCGATGGGCTGGAGCTACGGCGGCTTCATGACCCTGCACATGCTGACCGAGCCGGACATGGGCCTGACCTCGGCCATCTCGGGCGCGCCGGTCACCGACTGGAGCCTTTACGACACCCACTACACCGAGCGGTTCATGTCGACCCCGGAAGCCAACGTCGAAGGGTACGCCGCATCCGACATCCTGAATCGACTGGACGACATGACCGGCCGCCTTCTGCTGATCCACGGCATGGCGGACGACAACGTGATCTTCGAGAACACCACCCGCGTGCTAAACGCCCTGCAGGAGAAGAGCCTCCCGTTCGAGACGATGCTCTATCCGGGTCAGCGCCACGGCATCCGGGGCAATGAGAGGGGTCTTCACCTGTGGCGCACCTACCTGGACTTCCTGGATCGCACCATCGGCTCGCGCGCAGCGGACTGATCGCCGCCGCCGCCGTCCTGCTGGGGATCGGCGGCGCCCAGGCTCAGGACGGTTCGAACCGCTGCGACGGGCTGAACGCGGCGGTTGACGCTTTGTGCGAACGCGACCTCGCCACGACCAACGCCGTTCTGCGCTGGGCCGATGTGGCGCCGGGCGACTGGGACAGCGGCGCCGGCGTCTCGGGCATGCCGATCCTGCTCAAGGACAACATCGAGACCCGCAACATGCCCACGACGGCCGGCTCGATGGCGCTGCTGAACAACGCACCGGGACGCGACGCCCCGCTGGTAGCGCGACTGCGGGAGGCCGGCGCGGTCATCCTGGGCAAGACCAACCTTTCGGAATGGGCCAACATCCGCTCCAGCAACTCCATCAGCGGCTGGAGCGCCGTGGGGGGGCTGAGCCGCAATCCGCATGCGCTTGACCGCAACACCTGCGGCTCCTCCGCCGGATCGGGCGCGGCCGTGGCGGCGGGGTTGGCGCCCGCGGCGATCGGGACGGAGACGGACGGCTCGATCACCTGCCCCGCCTCGATCAACGGCATCGTCGGCTTCAAGCCGACCGTCGGCATGGTCAGCCGCACCCATATCGTGCCGATCAGCCACAGCCAGGACACCGCCGGCCCCATGACCCGCACGGTCACGGACGCCGCCGCGATCATGACCGTGATCGCCGGCTCCGACCCGTCTGATCCGGCGACCGCCGAGGCGGACGCCCGCCGCACGGACTTCGTCGCAGCGCTGGATCGCGACAGCCTGCGTGGGGCGCGGATCGGCGTCCTGCGTTTCCTCACCGGCTATTCGAGCGGGACGGACGCCCTGTTCGAGCGGAACCTCCAGGCGCTGCGAGACGCCGGCGCCGAACTCGTCGAAATCACCGAGGGCCCCGACCGCAGTCAGATCGGACAGGCCGAGTTCGAGGTGCTGATGACCGAGCTCAAGGCCGACCTGAACGCCTATCTGGCGTCCACCGACCCGGCCCAGGTGGCTACGCGGACGCTGGAGCAGCTGATCGCCTTCAACGAGGCGACGCCCCGCGAACTTGGCCTGTTCGGCCAGGAGCTGTTCGTCCTCGCTCAATCCAAGGGCGGGCTGGACAGTCCGGAGTATGTCGCCGCGCGCGAGACGTCGCGCCGCCTGGCGGGACCTGAGGGCATCGACGCCATGCTGGCCGAACACGGCGTCGTCGCCCTGGTGGCGCCGACCAACAGCCCGGCCTGGAGCATGGATGTCGTCAACGGCGACAACTATCTCGGCTCGGCCAGCCAGCTGGCGGCGGTGGCGGGTTATCCCCACCTGACCGTGCCGATGGGCTTTGTTCGCGGCCTTCCGGTGGGCATGAGCTTCATCGGCGCGCAGTGGGACGACGCTCGGATCCTGTCGCTGGGTTACGCCTTCGAACAGGCCACCCGGGCGTTCCGCCCCGCGACGCTCGCGCGGTCGGTGGATGCGCTGCCGGAGGTGGCGCCGCTCCTGGCCCCGCTGAACTGAGCGGAACCGGTCGGTCCGGCAGGGGTTCTCAGCCCATGCTGAACCCGCCGGGCCGACGCCCTTGAACGAGATCATCGCCAACGGCTTCGGCGTCGCCGCCGCGCTGTGCTCCATCACCAGCTTCGCGCCCCAGATGCTCAAGATCTGGCGCGAGCGGGACGCCTCGTCGGTGTCGCTCAAGACCTATGCGCTGACCGTGAGCTGCTTCGCGCTCTGGGTCGTCTACGGCGCCATGACCGGCGCCTGGCCGGTGACCTTCGCCAACAGCTGCGCGCTCGTGATGTCCGCCGGCGTGCTGATCATGAAGTGGCGTTTCGAGCACGGCGGCGTCAGGCCGTCTTCGGCGCCCTGAGCAGCAGCGCCTGGCCCCCGAGCACCAGGCCCAGCCCCACAAAGGCCAGGAGCCCGAACCGGGCCCCTTCCAGCACCACCGAGATCGCCATGGCCAGCGGCGGCGTCAGCGCCGAGATGTACGACGCCATGGCGTAGCCGCGCGCCCTCGCCAGCCAGAAGTAGAGTCCGAAGGCCACCACCGATCCGAGGATCGACAGGTGCAGCAGCGACAGCACGTAGGACCAGCTCGGCTCGAACCCGAAAGGCGTGCGCGCGATCGCGGCGTAGATCATCAGGAATCCGACGCCGTAAGCCATGGCCCAGGCCGTCATGGGCAGCACCGCCCCGCCGACCTGCTGGCCGCGCCAGGCGAACAGGTTGCCGACGCCGGCGCCCAGCACCGCCAGAACCGCCAGCAGCAGGCCGATCGCGGCGCGCGCCTCCATCTCCGCCCGCAGCAGCTCCGCCCCGAACATGGCCGCCACCCCGAGCAGACCGAGGAAGGCGCCCACCCACGCCAGCCGCGCCGCCTTCTGGCCGAGCACCAGCCGGAAAAGCACCAGGTTCAGGAACGCCAGTCCCGCGAACACGACCGCCACCACGGCCGAGGCGATC
>JBKBUS010000322.1:0-2975 GCA_046290035.1 Brevundimonas sp. | reverse complement strand
GGGACGATCGTCGCCTTGTGCACGGGGTCGGCCATCTTGACGTTCATGGCGACGATGGCGTGGCCGCCCTCGTGATAGGCGGTCAGCTTCTTCTCTTCCTCGTCCATGGCCATGGACTTGCGCTCGGCGCCCATCATGACCTTGTCCTTGGCGTCCTCGAAGTCGCGCATGGTGACCATCCGCCGGTCGCGCCGCGCCGCCATCAGGGCCGCCTCGTTGACCAGGTTGGCCAGGTCGGCGCCCGAGAAACCGGGCGTGCCGCGCGCCAGGGTCTTAACGTGGACGTCGGCGGCCAGAGGCACGTCCTTCATGTGCACGCGCAGGATCTTCTCGCGGCCCGAGACGTCGGGGTTCGGCACCACCACCTGACGGTCGAAGCGGCCGGGCCGCAGCAGCGCCGGGTCCAGAACGTCGGGCCGGTTGGTGGCGGCGATCAGGATGATGCCCTCGTTGGACTCGAAGCCGTCCATCTCGACCAGCAGCTGGTTCAGCGTCTGCTCGCGCTCGTCGTTGCCGCCGCCGAGACCCGCGCCCCGATGGCGACCCACCGCGTCGATCTCGTCGATGAAGATGATGCAGGGCGCGTTCTTCTTGGCCTGTTCGAACATGTCGCGCACTCGGCTGGCGCCGACGCCGACGAACATCTCGACGAAGTCCGAACCCGAGATGGAGAAGAACGGCACGCCCGCCTCGCCGGCCACGGCGCGGGCCAGCAGCGTCTTGCCGGTGCCCGGAGGCCCGACCAGCAGGGCGCCCTTGGGAATCTTGCCGCCCAGCCGCTGGAACTTGGCAGGGTCCTTCAGGAAATCCACGACCTCCTGCAGCTCCTCCTTGGCCTCGTCGACGCCGGCGACGTCCTCAAAGGTCTTGCGTCCCTTGTGCTCGGTCAGGAGCTTGGCCTTGGACTTGCCGAAGCCCATGGCTCCGCGCGCCCCGCCTTGCATGCGGTTCATGAAGAACAGCCACACGCCGATCAGCAGCAGGATCGGCAGAAGCCCGCCGAGCACGGTCACGATCCATGAGGTGCGCAGCGTCTGGAATTCCACCTGCACGCCCGCCGCGCTGAGACGTTCGGTCAGCGCCTCGGTATTCATGGGACCGGTCGAGGTGAAGCGCTGTCCGCCCTCCAGCTCGCCTGTGATCCGATCGCCGTGGATCTTCACGGCCTGGATCTCGCCAGCGTCCGTGCGACGCAGCAGGTCGGTATAGCTGATCTCCACCGGGCGCGGCTGGGCGCCGGCCGGACCGGTGGCCACGGCGCCGTTGGACCCCATGGCGGCATAGATGCCGAACATGGCCAGGATGATCACGGCGAAGATCGCCAGGTTGCGCAGGTTCATCAAACGCCTCGAAACGCCAAAGACGACGCGCCTGCGCCGTCACCGAACAGACATAGGTCCGTTTCCGCCCCGGCGCCATCGTCGGCCCCGATCAGAGCCCGCTCATGCGGCGTTTCGCCCGCCGCGAGCCGATAGCGTTCCAGGACGAGGGAACGGACGCTCGCGACCCGCTCTGCAAGGCGCGGGCCGCGGCCGTCATCCGGGATCATGATCGGAGAGATGGACCGCAGCATGGCGGGCCGCCGCATCAGCTCGGCCCGATCCTCTGGAGACAGCGCCGACATCCGGCCGCGCGCGGGCGCGACGGTCCAGCCCGGCCCGTCCACGCCGATCTCGAACCGGCCGTCCCAGATCGCGACATCGCCGGGCTTCGGCCGCAGATCCGGCGGGTTGCGGCGCGCCCACTCTCCCGGCTCGCGGGCGATGACGACCTGGTCGGCGTCAGCCTCGATCCGCGCGCCGGACAGCGTGGCCCGGACCGGGCCGCCTGCGGCCAGCAGAGCCGCCAGGGCCTCCAGCCGGCCTCGCCGAGGGGGCGCATCGCCGCCGCCCGCACACATGGCCGCCAGGCCCAAGGCGCGGACCGACGCTCCGCGCGGCAGCGCCAGTCCGCCGCCGGGCAGACCCCGCGCCGTTTCGGCGACAGCTTCGGCCGCCAGCTTGGGCAAGACCACCGCGCGGCCCGCAAGAGCAAGGCGGGCGCGTACGCGCGGGTGGCGCGGATCGTCGTTGGCGGGATCATCCAGCCAGTCCGCCCCCTGGGCCTTGAGCCACCGTCTCAGCGCCGCGCGCCGGGCGCCGATCAGCGGCCTCAGCAACATCAGGCCCCGCCCCTCAGGCCAGACCGGCGACGGCGACCACTCGCTCAGCCGGCCCAGCGAGACGCCCTCTTCCCGCATGATGTGGCCCTCAAGCACGTCGTCGAGCGTATGGCCGGTCAGAACCACGCGGGCGCCGAGGCCGCGCGCGGCCTCGGCGATCAGCGTGTGCCTGGCCCTGCGGGCGGCGGCGGCCAGCCCCGTCGTCGGCTTCGCGCCCCGCCACGCCAGCGCTCGCCACTCCAGACCCAACGACCTCGCAGCTTCGCCGGCGCGGCGGGTCCAGGCTCCGCTCTCAGGATGCAGCCCGTGATCGACGGTGAGCGCGACGAGACGACGCTCACGCCGGCGCGCCCAGGCGGAGGCAAGTCGCATCAGGGCGATGGAGTCGCCGCCGCCGGACAGGGCCAACGCCGCGGGTTTGGCTGCACCTTGCATCAGGCGCGCATCCAGCCGCCCGAAGACCTCGTCTTCGCTCAGGCCCTCAGGCGGGCTCGCGCCGTCAGCCACACTGGGCGCGCGAGCGCAGCTGGGTCGCGCGGGTGCGCAGAGCCGCCGTCGCGGCCTCGCCATAGCGGCGGGTGAACTCGCTGAGCGCGGCGCAGGCCTGGGTGCGCCTGTCCGTGGCGATGAGCCCTTCAGCCAGCTTCAGCGTCGTCTCGGCGGCCCAGCTCGCGCGCGGCCAACCCTGGAGGGCGGCGGCGTAGGCCTGGACCGCGCCGGCGTCGTCGTCGGCCGCGGCGCGAAGATCGCCCAACCGGGCGTTGGCCTCACGCGCCTGAGGCGTGTCGGGCCAGGTGACGACGACGGTCTCGAG
>JBKBUS010000321.1:0-2981 GCA_046290035.1 Brevundimonas sp. | reverse complement strand
TCCTCCCCCGCGGACCGTGGCCAGCCCCGAGGCGATCATCGAGGCCCGGCACCTAGGCCTGGATGAGGCCATCCGCATCGCCCTGGACCACGCAGGGCCAAACGACGACGCGACACGGCCAGCGCTCGGAGATGCGGTGCAGGATGTCCCGCACCACGGCCCCCGTCGGACTGGTGACCACGCCGATGACGGCGGGGAAGGCGGGGATCGGACGCTTGCGCGACGGCTCGAACAGGCCTTCCTCGCGCAGCCGGGCCTTCAGCCGCTCCAGCTGGGCCAGAAGGGCGCCGGCGCCGGCCGCCTCCATGGTCTCGATGACGATCTGATAGCTGGAACGGGCCGGATAGCTGGTGATCTTTCCGGTGACGATCACCTCGAGCCCCGTCTCCGGCTGGACGCCCAGGCCCCGGACCGAGCCCTTCCAGACCACGCCGTCGATGCAGGCCTTGTCGTCCTTGAGGGTCAGATAGACGTGGCCGGACGCATGGCGGTTGACCTTGGAGACCTCGCCGCGAAGGCGCACGTGGCCGAAGCGGTCCTCGAGCGTGCGCTTGAGCGCGAACGACAGCTCCGAGATCGAGAGCGGCGGATTGTTGTCGCGCGCGGGAACCGCAGGCTCGGCCGGACCTTCGAAGACATAGGAGTCGGAGGGCATCGCCGGATGCTAGCCGCCCCGCCGACCGGACGAAACCCGCTGAGGACCCGCCCATGCCCGCCGACCCTCCGGGGACCGATCCCGCCGACCAGGACCCCCATGAGCGCGACCTCGCCCGTCGAAGCGCGACGCCGGCGCTGTCGCCCTGGCTGGTGATCGGATCGATCGTCCTTCTGGCGCTCGTGGCCTACGCCCTGTTCGCGGTCATCGGCTGAGCCCGCCTTGACCCATCCGCGCCCGCACGCCATTGGCGCGGCATGAACATTCTGCTGGTCGGATCCGGAGGGCGCGAGCACGCGCTGGCGTGGAAGATCGCCCAGTCGCCGCTCGTCGAGCGTCTGGTCTGCGCGCCCGGCAACCCCGGCATCGCCCGGCACGCTGAAATCCGACCCGAGATAAAGGCGACGGACGCGGAGAAGCTGGCCAGCCTCGCCCGCGAGATGAAGGCGGACCTGGTCGTCGTCGGGCCTGAGACGGCGCTGGAGGCCGGGCTGGCGGACCTGCTGGCCGCGTCGGGCATTCCGTGCTTCGGCCCCAGCGCGCGGGCGGCGCGGCTGGAGACATCCAAGGCCTTCTCCAAGGCCTTCATGGAGCGCCACGACATCCCGACGGCCGGCTATGGCGTCTATGAGCGCAAGGCGGACGCCTTCGCCGCGCTGAAGGTCTTCAAGGCTCCGTACGTCATCAAGGCCGACGGTCTGGCGGCCGGGAAGGGCGTGTCCATCTGCGCCGACCGGCGCGACGCCCAGGCCGAGATCGAGCGCATGCTCGGCGGCCGCTTCGGCCAGGCGGGAGCCCGCGTGGTGATTGAGGAGTTCATGGACGGGGAGGAGGGCTCGCTGTTCGCCCTCTGCGACGGCCGCCGGGCGATTCTGCTGGGCGGCGCCCAGGACCACAAGCGCGCGTTCGACGGCGACCTGGGCCCCAACACCGGCGGCATGGGAGCCTATTCGCCCGCGCCGGTCTTCACGCCCGAGCTGGTCGAACGGGCTCGTCAGGAGGTCGTGGACACCGCCGTGGCGGCCATGGCGGCGGAGAACACCGCCTATCGCGGCGTGCTCTACGCCGGGCTGATGGCGACGGACGATGGGCCGAAGGTGGTGGAGTTCAACGCCCGCTTCGGCGATCCGGAGTGCCAGGTCCTGATGATGCGATGGGAAGACGACGTCGTGCCGTACTTCCTGGCCTGCGGGCGGGGCGACCTGACCCGGCTGCCGCCCCCGGAGTTCAGCGGCGATACGGTGATCTGCGTCGTGCTCGCCGCTCAGGGGTATCCGGAAAGCCCGCTGGAAGGCTCGATCATCCGGGGCGCGGACCAGAACTTCGGCCCCCATGTCCAGGTCTTCCACGCCGGCACGCGGCGGGACGAGCAGGGGATGCTGGTGGCCGCCGGCGGACGGGTGCTGAACGTCTGCGCGCGGGGTCGCGACATCGCCGAAGCCCGCGAGCGCGCCTATGCGGCGGTCAAGAAGATCGACTGGCCGGGCGGCTTCCACCGCACCGACATCGGCTGGCGCGCCCTGGCCAGGGACGAGACGGCGGAAGACTAGGTCTTAGGCCCAGGCGAACAGCAGCCGGCCTTCCCCCATCCGCTCGCGCAGCGGCTGCAGGTCGGCGTGCGCCACCGAGAAACAGCCGTAGCTGCGGCCCAGCTTGCCTTCGCGCGCCAGGAAGTCGGGGTCGGCGTAGTCCGCGCCGTGCACGATGATGGCCCGGTCGCGCGCCAGGTTGTTGGTGTATTCCAGCCCGTCCAGCAGCACGTTGGCGCCCTGCTGCGGACCCCAGTTCGGACCGGCGGTGGCGTAGGCCCCGATCGACGACATGTGGCTGTCGGGCTCGTTGGAGAAGCGCTCGGCGAACCCGGTGTGCGCCGGGTCGGAGCCCCGGCCGTGGGTCGTGCGGAACACCGTCACCGCGCCCGAGACCATGTCGACCTCGTAAAGCCGCTCCTCGCCGGAGAACTTCTTGAAGTCCACCAGATACATGCGATCGCGGTGCGGCAGCTTGTGGTGATGGATGTCCAGCGCCGCCAGCGCGCGATCCAGAAGCTCCTTGCGGATCTCGCCCCGCGGATCGACGACCGGTCGTCCGACGTCCCCCAGAATCTGAACCTCTGGAAGGACCGGTTCGGGCGTCGGGACGGGCGGCAGGGTCGCCGTCGCTGTCTGGAGCGCTTGGGGCGCGGTCGCACAGCCCGCCAGCGCCAGGGAGCCGCCCAGAATCAAGCCACGCCTGGAAAGTCGCATGCGACGCCCCTCGCACGATCACCGAAGGCGACAAGATGTTTCAGAAGCGGTCGGGGATGCAAGCACGGCCTTGGCCTGCG
>JBKBUS010000012.1:0-14172 GCA_046290035.1 Brevundimonas sp. | reverse complement strand
TCGTCCCGCGCCGGGGGGGGGGCGGGATCATTGGCCTGGGCGCGTTCGTAAGCGTCCAGAGCGTCGTCCAGCCGACCCTGCAGCTTCAGGACGTGACCGATCTGGACCTCGATGTCGGGGTCGTCGGGCCGGACCGACGCGGCCGTGCGATAGGCCGTTTCGGCTTCGGCCACGCGACCCAGCGCCTTCAGCCCGTGGCCCAGTTGCATACGCACGGCCGCGTTCGCGGGGTCCAGCGCCAGGGCGCGCTCGTACCGGGCGACCGCCCCGGTCCAGTCCCCCACATCCCTCGCCGCGTTGCCGGCCGCGATCGCCTGCCGGATTTCGTCGCCCGGCTCGACGCGGCGACCTCGACGCCAGCGCGCCAGCCGCTTCATGAGGCTTGGGCCAGTCAAGCCGCCCCCGTCTTCGCCGTCGTGGCGTCGTCCTGATCGGCCAGCGAAGGTGGCGCGGCCGACCCGCCCCTGACCGAATACCGCCGGGGGGGCGCGAAGGTCTCATCGGGCGACATCAGCGCGCCCGCGTCCGACACCGCCGGATGCCAGAAACGGTCCGTCTCCTGGGCCAGCTCGCGCCAACGGGAGACGAACAGGGGATCGGCGGGGGGCGGCGCCTCCTCGGGGACGGTCACAGGCGCCTCGGCGTCGACGACGATCTCCAGGTCGCGCCGGCCAAGTCGAAGGCACAAATCCGCCAGAAGCGCAGGCTCGGAGATCAGGGGGTCCAGACCTCCGACGTCCCGAAAGCGTTCAGCCCGCACAGCCACGCAGGTCTCGGCCGCCGCGTCCCGGCGCGATGACACCAGGCCCGCGTTCCAGCCCCTCGTGCGCCTACGCCCCTGCCGCAGCGGGACGCCCGCGTACCGACGGCGAAGTCCGACGCTTGTCGGCGCGACGCCCGCGCTGACGATCGATCCGCGCGAGGTGACGAGAATGGGGGCCGCCGCACCGACCTCGTCGCGGCGCAGCTTGCGAGTAAGCGCCGACAGCCACCCCTCCTGGGGGAACACGGGGCGGGTCGCCAGGATCAGATCGTCCTGAGCGCCGGCGTGGACGGCCACCGCCCTGTTGATCGCCTCGGCCGCCGGCTCGTCGTCCTCGCAAGTGAAAACGCCGACCGTGTCCGACAGACGCCGTAGGAACCGATCCAGAGGGTTTGATCGGGTCCCGCGACAGACCACCAGCAGGTCAGCCTGCGATCGCGGCGTCGCGGTCAGGATCGCTTCCACGACATCCCGAGTATCAGTGTGGGCCAGGTCCGGCCCGAGAACGATCAGCACGCGGCGTGAGGGCAGATCGACTTCGCCCTCCTGCGCGACGTCCGCGACCGCGCGGAAGGAGACTCGCCGTCGCTCCAGAACGGCGGGAATGTGCGCTGCCTGACGCGCGCGAGCTAGCGCCAACGCGCCGAAGTCGGAGACATCCGCGTTCGCTGTCTGGCTCAGCAGCGTCGCCGCGAGCGAGCGGCTGACGGCCACGGTTCCCAAGAGGTCCGGCGCCGCCTCGACGTCCTGCGGGTTGAGGCAGGGACGTACCACGAAGCGTTCGACCGCGTCGGCCTTCGCGCCGATCCGCGCCTCGTCCCAGTAGATCAGCTCCGTGTCTCCGGAGCCGGCGTCCAGAATCCGCCAGACCGCCTGCGGCTCGAGAATCGAGCCGGCCGGGATTATGCAGAACAGGTCGGCCTGCCCGGCGGAGACGGCGCTCTGGAGGCTCGAGCCCGGCTCCAGCATGCGGAGGCGCGGGTCGGCGGCCAGCCGCTTCTGCAACGCGCGGCTGAGCTTGGGCGTGGCGTCCGCGGCGGGTGCCAGGAGCGCGCTCCAGCGATCGCACCACTGGGCGTCCAGGCTGGCGATCAGATCGGCGAGGTACGGCGCCTCGGCTTGGAGGGGCACGATGAAGGCGATTGAGCCTGATCCCGCCGGAGCCCCGAGCCGGGATCGGATCGACGTTACAGCGGCGTCCGAGGCGTCGGCCCATCGTCCCGCCCACCGTCTCGCCTCCGGCGAAACGGTCGCGATCAGTGGAGCGCCCGCCAGCTCAACGCCCGAACCCGCGACACGCGCGCTGATCGAAGGCCGGTCGCTGAGATCGATCCGTCCGCTCAGGTCTATGGCGAACCCCGCCGCATGCGTCGCGAACCCCGCCTCCACGAGATCGTCCCGCGCGACATCGGCGAGACCGCGGGCCTCGAGCTCGCCGTCGACGAGGACCTCCACCTCCGCAGCCGCGCCCGGATTCTGGGGATCGACCGCCCAGCCCACCAACGTGCCGTCGCCGAAGCCGTCCAGCGCTCCGGCCAGCCCGGTGAGCGTCGTCGGCCTCGGTGCCACGGGACGCGTCGACAGCTGACCCAGTTCGCGCGCCGCGTCCGGGTTCGCGTCCAGAGCGAAGCTTCGGCTGTAAAAGTCGGCGGCCGTCTCCAGGGATCCCCTCAGCTTGGCGAGATGGCCCCGACAGAGCAGCAGGTCGGCGTTGGCCGGGTCCAGTTTGTCGGCCTCCCGATAGGCGGCGTCGGCGTCGTCGTAGCGCCCGGCTTCCTTCAGGGCGTGGCCGAGCTGGACCCAGATGCCGAATTCACGCGGATGGCGCTTAAGATGGGCGCGGTAGTGATGCGCCGCCATCGTCCAGTCGCCGACGTTGCGGCGCGCATCGCCGAGTGCTCGCTCGGAGCGGACGTCCTTTCCGACCAGCTTGCGGCGTGCGTCGCGAGCCCAGCGCTTCAGCTTCTTCATCGCCCACCCGATGTCACCCGTTCCGCTTACCCTCTGCGTCGAGATTGGCAAGCGCCGAGCAGCCCAGACCCCGTTGCACAGCCTCGCCGGCGGGGATACGGATGTCAAACGGGGACCCATGACGCAGACATCGATCAACGACCCGCGCCGGACCACGCTGACGTCGGCCCAGAGGGCGGCGTGGGCTCGTCGCGGGTATCTCGTCCTGAAGGGCTGGCTGTCGCCCGACGAGGTCGCCGCGGCGGCGGACGCCGTCGATCAGGCGACGCCCGCGCGGGGCGGCGTGCTCGAGCGGCTGACCGAACGGCTGCAAGAGCCGATCGCCGATCTGCTGGGCGAACAGCCCGTGCTCCTCAGCATGGAGCGCGCCGGGCCGGAA
Organism: Brevundimonas sp.; assembly: GCA_046290035.1. Lineage (GTDB taxonomy): Bacteria > Pseudomonadota > Alphaproteobacteria > Caulobacterales > Caulobacteraceae > Brevundimonas. The sequence continues at coordinate 11,059 of JBKBUS010000012.1, read as the reverse complement.
GACTTCGGTCTGGATGGACTGAACCCCCTGGCTGCGACGGCGCGCGGGATCAGCGCCGTGGTCCTGCTTCGCCAAGCCTGGCGCAAGAGCTGGAACCTGCGCTTCATTCCTGAAAGCCACCTAATTCCCGCCGGCGGGTCAGGGACGACCCCGGGAGACGAAATGTATCGCCTCGCCGAGGCGGCGCAGGGGCGGGGGCTTGAACAGCACGTCCTTGATGCGGGGCCGGGCGATGTCTGGCTGCGCCATCCGCGTCTGCTGCGGGGCGCGCTGCGGCGAGCAGCACAGGAACGCCGCACAAGCTGGCTGAAGGCGGCCCTCATTCCAACGACCGCGGTCCTCGGCCGCCCGCCGGCGGACCCTCCGTCGAGCAACGCCTCGTCTCAGCTGTCCGCGTCCTCCGCCGCGGTCGCGGCGCCGCAAGTCTTCAGATGACCCAGCTCACCGCGCCGGATTATCGATGAACCAGATGTCCACCCAACTCGCGCGGGTCGCCCGGCGCGTGCTCGGAGCCGCGAAGGCGCGCGCCACGGCGGCGGATCGCGCGCATGCGCTGTCGCTGCTCCTGTCCGCCGACGCCCAGCCGTACGCGCCCAGGCCGCGCGACGGCCTCAGTGTGGTCGAGATGGTCCGCTTCCATCTCGCCTCGCCGACGTTCGAGCATCATATGGTCAGCGCCGCGATGTCGCATCGAAAGGGCGCGCTGGCCGAGAGCGTCGGACGGGCCGAGCTGGCCTGGGCGCGTAAGCGCCTGCCGCTGCGCCCAGCGACGCGGGACCGTTTCGCGTCTGAGACCCTGACGCGAGGCGACGTTCTGACCGCCCTGTTCTCGGACATCGACTTTCTGGAGGCCGTGCACGCCGCCAGGCCCTGGGGCTGGTCCGCTAGCGTGTTCCTGCCCCCGGCCCAGCCCGGGGCCGAGACCCTGCGCTTCATGCGGGCCTTGCTGGCGGACAAATCCGCCCTCATCAGCCGACGCACCCTGGAGCGCTGGGGCTTGGACGCCCGCGACACGGCCGAGGCGCTTTACAGGTTCGGCGCCATCGAAGGCTTCCGGTCGAACGATCTCTTCGACGCCGCCTACTACCGGCGCAGTCGGTCCGAGAAGCCGGGCAACTACTTCGACGACCTGCGTCACTACGTCGAGGAGGGCGAGGCGCTGGGGGACGGCCCCAATCCCTTTCTCAACATGGCGCTCTACGCACGCAGCCATCCCGACATCGTCGGCGAGGTGCGGAACGGGCGTCTGAGCTGTGCGCTCGAACACCTGCTCGAACGCGACGACGCGGAGCGGCGCTCGTGCGTCGTGCATTTCGACGACGGCTACTATGGCTCGCAGACGTCGCGCGAACGGACCCGCGGCTACGCCGGCCGCTTCGCCCACTACGTCAACGAAGGCTGGCGTGAAGGGCTGGAGCCTAACCCGTGTTTCGACCAACTCTGGTATCTGCGGACCTACCCCGAGGCCCTGAAGGCCGTGCGCGACGGGCGTTATCCAAATGCGTTCTCGCATTTCGTCATGGAAGGGGAAGCGGCCGGGCTGAAGCCGCACGCCTTCTTCGATCCCCAGGCCTATGCCGACGCCAACCCCGACATCGCCAATACCGAAACCCTGACGCCCTTTCGCCACTTCTGGCAGCAAGGCCGCTTCGAGGCCCGCGACTTCGGACTGCCCGGCGCCGGACCGATGGCGCGCCACTTCTACCGCCGGTGGCCGGACGCCCGGGATCTGACGACGGGCGGCGATCTGGGACGGCTGGCGGGCGATCCCGACACGGTCCTGCAGGCGGCGAAGTCGGCCGCGCCGACCGCCGACCTGATCACGGACCTCTCGGCCGGCCGACGACCATTCCCGGCTCCCCGGGCGCTGGCGCAGGCGCTCAAGGCGCTCGGGCGGCCCCGGGTGAACGTCGAGGTCGGTCGCGACCAGCAGGTTCACCTCGGCGATCGCGCCCGCTTCTATCTCAGCGGCCTGGCGACGTTCGGCCCGTTGACCCTGCGATCGATCCGGATCAAATCCGAGGCGCTCGACGCCCAGTGCGCCGTCTTCCGCTATTTCCGGCTGGAGGAGGCGGACGCCAACGCCCTGTTCGGATCCGGCGTCGACGATCTGAAGGCCGGCTTCATGGCCTGGTTCGATTTTCCGAGCGCCGGTCTGAAGGCGGGCGTCCATTATCTGGAGGCGGCCTTCACGTTCGGGGACGACTCCGATCCCGCCGCCTTCGTCACCCATGAGACGCTGAAGGTTGACGTCTTCGCGCGGCCTCGTGTGTCGGAGTCCAGGGCCAAGGTCCAGGTCGCGATGGCGTCCTACAATCCGCCGGCCCGCCCCTTCGCCGCCCAGGTGGACACCATCCTGGCCAACGCCGGCGCGCATCTTCTGATCTCCGACGACGCCTCGCCCGCCGCCGGGGCGCGGGTGCTGTCGGCCTATGCGGACCGTCCCCGGATCGATCTGGACGTCAGCGCCCGCAACATGGGCTTTATCTCGAATTTCGAACGCAGCCTGTACATGCGCTCGCCGGCGGCCGAAGTCTTGCTCTTCGCCGATCAGGACGACCTCTGGCGCGACGACAAGATCCGCACCCTGCGGGGCCTGCTCAAGGAGGGCGTCGCCTGCGCCTTCTCCGACATGCGGGTGGTGAAGGACGACGGAGAGGTCATCAGTCCCACCTTCTGGCAGGGCCGAAAGGTGCATCACGAGGATCCGCTGTCGCTGGGGGTCGCCAACACGGTGACCGGGGCGGCCGCCGCCTTCCCGGTCTGGCTGGCCGAGGTGATGACGCCGTTCCCGCGCTACATGGGGGTCTACCACGACCAGTGGCTGTCGGTCCTCGCCGCCGCCGCCGGACGGATCGCCTATACGCCCAAGCCGCTCTACGACTACGTCCAGCACGGCGCGAACGTGCTGGGCTTCTCCGGCTCCCGCAGCGGCGGAGAGGCGCACTGGCGCGCCATCGCCAAACGCCTGAGACACGCGGCGCGCCGACGCGTCGCCGAGCCTCGGGACCTGGCCTTCGTCGACACGGCGTTGGCGGCGACCATTCCGCTTCTTCAGCGCTTCGTGCTTCTGAACGAGGCGCTTATCCGCGTGCCCCGGTGGCGGGACCCCGATGTTCAGGCGCTGGCCCTCGCCCTTCGCGACGCCATCGCCGGACGGCCCTATGACGCCCGATCGCTTCTGCGCGGCTGGCGCAGGCTGAAGCGCCGCGCCGGCGGCGACGCGGCGCTGCTGAACATCGACGACCTGTTCGCCGCCATCCTGGTCGCGCGCGGGCTCGTCGAAAGCGGCGTGGCGACGGCCGGCGCGTTCGCCGAGGGGCGGAGCGAAGCGCTCGTGGCGCGCAAGCGCCAGGTCCGCCGCGACAACGACCCCGACCGCAGCCTGTTCGAGCGCAAGACGCAGCCGCTTCCGCTCGCGCCCGTCTCCGATCGGGGCGCGTCGCTGCGCCTCAACATGTTCCTCCCCGAGCTTCAGCTCGGAACCTTCTTCGGCGGCTACCACAGCAAGATTTCGCTGATCAGCCGGCTGGCGGCGCGCGGCGTCCGGACTCGCCTGGTGCTCGTCGACCAGCCCTCGGTGGACTTCGAGGGTGTCTCCCGCATCGTCGGCGCCTTCCCCGAGCTCGAGGCCGGACTGATGACGACCGAGATTCTCGCCTGTGGATCGCGCGGGGCGCCGCTGCCGCTCGGGCCGCGGGACGCGCTTCTGGCCACAACCTGGTGGTCGGCCCACATCGTCGAGGCCGCCCGCCGCGACCTCGACCGCCGCCGGTTCCTCTACTTTATCCAGGAGTTCGAGCCGTTCACCTTCGAACTCGGCACCAACTATCGTGCGGCCGAGATGACCTACGATTTCCCGCACGACGCGGTGTTCTCGACCGAGCTGCTCCAGGACTACTTCGCCCACACGCGGGCCGGGGTGTTCGGCCCTCGTGCCCTGGCCGACGCCGAGGCTCTGGCGTTCCGCAATCCGATCACCGGCCTGAAGGACGTTCACCGCCGTCCACGTGCCGCGCGCAAGCCCCGCCTTCTGTTCTACGCCCGTCCCCAGGCGCACGCCGGCCGCAACATGTACGAGTTCGGCGTCGCCGCCCTGCGTCAGGCGGCAGAAACGCTGGGATCGGAGCTGGACGGCTGGGAGCTGATCGGGGTCGGGGCCTCAGAGGCCGCCTCGGTCAAGCTGGGCGGCGAGCGGCGCTTGAAGCTGATGAGCAAGCTCGACGCCGCCGGGTACCGCGACATGCTCGCGTCGTCGGACGTGGGGCTGGCGCTCATGTACACGCCGCACCCCAGCCTCGTGCCGCTGGAGATGGCCGGCGCGGGGCTCTTGACCGTGACCAACGCCTGCATGACCAAGACCAAGGCCGCCTTCGCCGGGGTGTCGGACTTGATCGACGTCGCCGAGCCCGATGTTGGCGACATCGCCAGGGCCCTGATCGCTGCGGTCCGACGCGTCAATGCGGGCCCCGTGCCCAATGTGCCGATCGACTGGCCGACATCGCCGGCCGAAGCCTTCCCCGACGCCTGGCTCGACCGTTTCGTCGCGCTCGCCGAACGCAGCCTCGGGCGCCGCTGAGCGCCTAGTCAGCGGCGCCGAGGTATTTGTCGCCTTTCGCGCTCGGGGTCTTGACCACGACGTTGACGGCGTCGGTCAGGGCCTCGAACGCCGTCGCCTCGCCGGGCTCCAGCACGATGATGTCGCCGACGGACCATTCGCGGTCCAGCATCCGCACCCGGCCTGAGACGATCAGTGTGACCTCGGTTCCGACCTTGTGGTGGTGCAGGTCCTCCCGCTCGCCGGCCTTATAGGTCTTGACCGCCACCTCGCAGACGTCGGTCGCTAGGGCGGTCGGGGCGAAATCGCCGACGAACCAGCCCTTGGTCATGTCTTCCAGTCGCGCGTGTCGCATCTAGCTCTCGGTTTCGTAGTGGAGGACTTGCCGACTCGATTTGAGCGGCTGGTAGCGGCGGGGCTCGATCTCGTGCACCCCGACCGTCTGCTGGTTCAGGATCAGCTCGTTCAAGGTCAGGCTGACGAAGAAGTGGTCGTCGACCTTGGCGTCCTTGCGGATCATGGCTTGCGCCGCCGCTACGAAGTCTGCGCCCTTACGGAACCAGAAAAAGCCGGCGATCGCCGAGCGGCTGATCGGGCGCTTCTCGGCCGCCTGGACGACCCGGCCCTCCTCGTCCAGCAGCACGTACGAGTATCGGGGGTGGAGAGAGGGGAAGGTGACGACCCCCGCGTCGAGGGATCGTGTCCTGAAGCCTTCGGCGATCGCGGCGAGATCGGCGTCGATGATCTCGTTGGCGTTCATGATGACCAGTTCGTCGTCTGCTTCGATGTGGTCGATGCACAGCAGGGCGGTGCACGCCGCGCCCTGGGTCTGGGCTTCGATCTCGACCACGGCGCAGGTCGGGGCGGCCAGCCGGGCGATCCCCGCCAGGTGGTGACGGCGCGAGTCCGACTTCAGCATGGCGAAGATCGGCTGGGCGTCCAGCGGCGCGCAGGCCTCGGCGATCTGCTCGATCAGCAGCTTGCCGCCGTGTTCGACAATCCACACCGGCGGATCGCCCTCGGCCGGGGCCGTCGCCCCCAGGATCAGGACCTTGCGCATCAGGCTTCGGCTCCTTCTAGGGTCGCGATCCGGCTCTTGATGGCGTGATAGGTCACGTCCTCCACGCCGGTCACCTCCAGGACGTGCGCGCCCGCGGCCCGCCCTGCGGCCACTCCATTTTCATTGTCCTCGACGATCAGGGCCTCAGTCGGCTCCAGGCCCATTCGCGAGATCGCCAGGGCGTACATCTCCGGGTCCGGCTTGGCGCGCGTTACATCCTGATTGGAGAGGAGGAAGTCGAGATAGGGCATCAGCTCGGACCGCTCCATCATCACCTCGACGCTGCGCCGGATCGAGTTCGAGCAGACCGCCAGCCGATACCCTTCCGCCTTCAGCCGCGACAGGGCGTACTGCTGGCCGAAGGTCGGCTTGCATTCGCTGGCCACGATTTCCATCGTGTACTGCTGCTTCATGTCGTTGATGAAGTCGTGCAGCTGCGGCGGTAGACCGCGCGCCGCCGTCAGCATCTGCAGCTTCTTCTTGGTCGGCAGGCCGTCGAAGGTGGTCAGGTGGTCGTAGCGGCTGATCTCCATGCCGAACAGCTTCAGCGCCCGGTTCAGCGCCTCGTAGTGCCAGTCGCGCGCGTCGACCAGCACGCCGTCCATGTCGAAAATGACCGCCTTGATGGTCATGACCGCTCCTCCATCCGTGCCCGGAGTGCCTCGGGCACATCGGTGCACACCATCAGGTCGCTGTCGAACAGGCCCTCGCGCTCCAGCATGTCCCACAGGGCCTCGGGCGCACGACCGTGCAGCTCGGGCGACACGACGCACAGCGCCTTGCCGTCGGCCAAAATCTGGCGGATGACGTCGGCTCCGAACCACAGGCCGTCGAAGGCGTCCAGCCACACGCCCTGGGCCTTGCCGTACAGAACCCGCTCGCGCTCGTGCTCGCTCTGCCGCGTGAAGGCCGGCAGCCCCTGGGCCACCTGCCGGATCAGTTCGGGCCCCGACATGTCGAAGGTGAACCACTGCGTCAGGGGGCGGTGGGCCAGGGTCTCGCGGATGGCCGGGCCCAGGCCGTCGGCCTTGATGTTCAGCGCCAGCGGCAGATCGCGGTCGCCCAGGATGTCCAGCATCTGGTCCAGCGTCATCTCTCCGCCCGTGGGCGGATCATGGGCGATGACTAGGCGGCCGGCGTGGTCACGCACGTCGGTCTCGGTGCCGAATCCCAGGTCGAACGAGCGTCGGAAGGCGACCTCGGTGTTCTTCTCGGCCGGATCGATCCAGTAGCCCCGATGGCTCAGCACCCGCATGGTCAGGCCAGCCCCTCGGTCGCGCGGCGCGACAGAGGCAGGGCCAGGAACGCCTCCAGATCCGCCGGAATGCCCAAACCATGCATTCCGGCTCCTTCCGAGCCCACGCCGTGCACCCCGATCCGTGCGCCCCCGGCGATCATGCGGTCATAGACCGGTGCGACATAGAACTCTCCATTGACCCTGAGGTCCTGGCGGATCATCTCGCGCGCGCCCTCAATGAAGTCTCCGGCCCGCCGATAGTTGTATATGCCGACGGTGGCGTGACGCGAGATCGGCTGTTTCTCGACCACGCGCGTGACCAGACCGTGGTCGTCAAGGGCGGCGAACGACCACTTGGGATCGTCAGCGTCCATGGTCATGATCAGGCCGTCCAGTCCCCGGTCGTCCATGTCGGCCAGATAGTCGTCGATGGTCACGTCCACGTACTGGTCGCTGTTGGCGATCATCAGGGGCTGTTCGGGATCGATCTCGTCCACAGCCTCCAGCACGGTGCAGGCCGCGCCTTCGGTGACGCCGTTCAGTTCCACCATGCCGCTGCCCGGGGCCCAGGCCGCCAGCCGCTCGCGCAGGCCGTATTCGGCCACCGCCTCGGCCTGGCAGATGAACACGAAGCGGTGGGGTCGGCTGGGCCGGATGTTCTCGATCACCAGCCGGATCATCGGCACGCCATGAATGGGGATCAGCGGCTTGGGGGTCGTATAGCCGGCGTCGGCGAACCGGCTGCCGCGGCCGGCCATGGGAATGACGATTGTGATCATGCGTCTTCGGAGACCTCAGTTGGGCTTCGGGACGGCCGAACCACCGAGGCGGTCCAGCGCCGCTGCGATGGCGTCGGACAAGATGGTGTCGCGCGTCACCGCCAGATCTGATCGAAGCGCCTCCGCGACGGCATGTTCCGACGCGACGCCCCGATGAATCTCCTTCCAGAGCGCCCAGACCGGAGCCGGCGTCAGCCCGCCTCGCACCATCAGCGACTGGACCCCCACGTGGGCCACCAGACGCTCCGCCAAAGCCGCCGGAGGCTCCGACCGGATGGCGTTGAGGTAGTGCTCGTAGCCGCTCAGCAGCTCTGCGATACTGTCGCGGGCACCCAACATGTAGCGATCGCCCGCGCCGCCAACAAACTCGGCGTGAGGATCGTAGTCGTAGAAAATCGAACTGTTCTCCCAGGGCGACATGGCGCGGGCCGCCAGGTCCGTCAGCGACCCCTCCGTGACCCGCAGGTCGGCTCGGATCAGCAGAACGACGTCCATGAGGCCCCCGATCCTGGCTTCCTGGGCCTCCATCGCGGCCTTCAGCGCACCGATGCGCGACCACATCTTGCACTGATTCATCGTCGCCATGTCGTCGCGTCCGACCCGCGCCAAACCGGGCCGAACCTCGACTTCCACGTCCTCTTCGGGGGTGACGATGATGTCGGCGCCGTCGGGCAGATAGCCGGCGATTTCGTCCATCGTAACGTCCCGGCTGGCGCGCGTCACGCTGTGATGAATGAGCGCGGCGATGAGGTTCGGCGTGCGGGCGGCCAGCGCATGGCCGTTGGCGCCCTGGTCGCTGGTCAGAAGGGGGCGTACCGCCGGCGGGGCGGCCTGGGCGTAGAACCCCGCCATGTCTTCGAGCTTCAGGGTGCGTCCACCCGTACGCGGCCAGGTGCTGATGCCGAAATGCAGGTCGAAGTCGCCGTAGCGTTGATCGGCGAAGGCGGTCTGGATCGCGCTCACCAGCTTCGGCAGCACGACCTCCGGGTCGCGCAGTTGGCCGAACAGCCCGACGAACACCCGGGCGGGCCTGTCCAGACGTCTGGCGCGTCGTCGTCCCTCCACCTCGGCGACGACCGCCGCTTCCCATTGCGAGTGCGGACGATCCGGCGCGACGAAACGCGCGAGGATCTGGCGCTCCAGCGCGCCGTCCTTCTGGCGCGCGGCGGCGATCGCCACGACCCGGGCGAAGCGGGCGGATCGACGCGACGCGTCATCGGCCAGGAGGTCGCGAACGAGAGCCTTGAAACGGTCCCCGTCCAGATAAGTCGCCAGCAACAGCTCCAGTTCGACGACTTTACCCTCAAAGCTCATCCGCCGCCGCGCCCTTTCCAGCGCTGCCATGGCGATGTGCAGGCTCATCGGGATCGCCATGCTGTTCAGATAGGCGACACCCCGCACCAGGTGGTCCAGGCCGCCGCGCCGATCGGCGTGGAAGAAACTCCAGCCCAGCGCCGCGACAAGCTTGGCGGCGGCGTCGGTCGCCAGGGGATCTCGGCTACCTGCGGCGGCCTCGACGTAGGCCGCCCTGATCGGCTCCAGCACGGCCCCTTGCAGTACACGCTCGTGAACATCCGCGAACGGCGCGAGACGTTCCGCCGGCAGTTCGCCCACGTCTTCAAAACGCCGGCGCGCGGCGTCCAGGTCACCGCGGGCCATGTCTTGGTCCGCCATCAGCAAGGCGATCTCGGGATGGCGCAACACGGCCTCGGGAGCGCGAGCGATGCGCGCATCGAGGCGGAGCTCCGCCTCGAACGCCTTCAACACAATCAACTCGAGCAGAAATATCGGCTCTTCGGGCCATTGATCGGCCGCTGCGTTCAAGGCGGCGATCGCGTCGCTCACCCGGCCTTCGTCGCGCCATTTCACCAGACGCCACCGCAGAGCGTCGCGCTCGTCGGCTGACCAAGCCGCGAGGTCGTCCTCCGAACTGACAGCCCCCAGAGCCGCAAGGTTGGGGTGCTCTGCGCGTTGTGACTGCTTGTTTGGCGGCGAGGCCATGGATTCCCGGTATCAAGGCTCTGGAGCTGCGGCTCCTCCTAGGTGACTGGCGTCGCAGGGGCAATGGCTCGCGCCTCGCGCATAGATGCCCACCACGGCGCGGATCGCGCCGTCTCTGGCTCATTCGGCAGCTTGGAATGTGGGAAGGTTGTGCCATAAGCGCTTCTGAAGACCTGAACATCGCACCTCGGCTGTTTTCATGCGCTCAATATCGGAACGGCTGCTGCCTGACGTCCCGGTGGTTGAATCCCTGCTGTTCGAGGCGTCGCTCGACAACCTGGGGCTGACCAATCTGGAGCGGGACGTCGCGGTCCAGCTGGATGAAAAGGACTTCGCCGTCTTTGACTCCCCGGACGACGATCTCGATGCGCACATCGAGCGCATCAAGGCGGACCTGACGCCGCGAGTCCGCTTCGACCGCTGGCGGGAGGCGGGCTGGGCACGTAACGAGGGCCTCCGGATTCAGGACGGCTGGACCACCCACGAGGATATCCGGGCGATCGCCGCGAACGCCGCGGTCATCGAGCTGCTGAGCAAGCTCTATGGCCGGCAGGCCTTCCCGTTCCAGACGCTGAACTTTCCGGTCGGCACCCAGCAGCATTTCCACTCCGACTCGATCCACTTCTCGTCGATTTCCGAGCGGTTCATGTGCGGCGTATGGCTGGCGCTGGAGGACATTCATCCGGATGTGGGGCCGCTGGCCTATTATCTGGGCTCGCACGAATGGCCGATCGTCTACAATGCCATGATCGGACGGCGGGTCTGCTCCAATCGGGCCGGCCGCGCCCAAGGCGCCTATGAGGACGTGTGGCAGGCCCTGGTCGAGGCGCTCGACGTCAAGCTGGAGGTGTTCTGCGCCAAGAAGGGGCAGGCGCTGATCTGGGCGGCGAACCTGCTGCACGGCGGCAGCCGGCAGATCAATCCGGAACTGACCCGCTGGTCCCAAGTGACGCACTACTATTTCGCGGGATGCAGCTATCACACGCTCGCCTTCTCTGACCAACTGGCCGGCAACCTGGACCTGCGGCAAATCACGAACGCTGCGTCGGGCCACGCGGTGCCGAACGTCTGCGTCGACACCTCTCTGGAGACCTTGCTGCAGGGCGGTCCGTCTCCCGCCGACGCCGTGACGCTGCCGCCGGAATTCGACGAGGCGGATTATCTGGCGCTGAACGCGGACATCCCCGGCGGGCCGGGCGCCACTACCTCACCTACGGCCACCTGGAAAACCGGCGCTGGAGATAGCGCCCACGGCTGCGGTTGCCCATGATCCCGTTTTCAGATTTCACCGACCTTCAATCCTGGCGGCGCGCAGTCGCCTCGGAGACAGCCTTCGCCGACGCCGAGGAGGATTATCTGCGGACCCAGACGCAGGTGGGCGGCTTCTGCCACATCTGCGGCCGGCACCAGGCGTTTGATGTGAA
>JBKBUS010000011.1:0-14352 GCA_046290035.1 Brevundimonas sp. | reverse complement strand
CAGGCCGACGTTGTCGCCCGGGTGGAACTGGGTGCCGCGCTGACGCACGAGGATGTTGCCGGCCAGCACGCGCTCGCCGCCGAACTTCTTCACGCCCAGGCGCTTGGATTCGGAGTCGCGACCGTTACGCGACGAACCGCCGGATTTCTTGTGAGCCATGGGTGTGCTCCTCGGTCTTTACGCTGACGCGTCGTTGATCAGGCTTCGTCGCCGGCGGCGACGGTTTCGGTCTTCTTGGCGGCGGCCTTCTTGGCCGGAGCCTTCTTGGCGGCGGCCTTCGGGGCCGGAGCGGCTTCGGCTTCCACCTTGGGGGCCAGGCCGCGGGCGCGGGCGTCCATCTCGGCCTTGGTCAGCAGGCTGACCTCGCCGTCCCACTTGGCCTTCTCGCCAGCGCCTTCGATGCCAGTGATGCGCAGGACGGACTCCAGCTGGCGATGACCGCGCGTGCGGCGATAGCCTTGGCGACGGATCTTCTTGAAGATCTTCACCTTCTCGCCCTTGCGGGTCTCGATCAGGGTCGCCGCGACGGCGGCGCCGTCGATCAGCGGCGCGCCGACGGTCACGCCCTTGTCGCCGCCCAGCATCAGGACTTCGCCGAGCGAGACGTTCGCACCCGGTTCGCCGTCGATCTTCTCGACCACGATCGTGTCGCCCGGTTGGACCCGGTACTGCTTGCCGCCGGTCTTGATCACCGCGTACATCTGAAAGCCTCGGCTCAACGCAAAAGAGAGACGCCCGCCGGGGGACCCCCGCGGGCGAAGAGCGGCGACATATACGGACGCGCCGTCGCGAGTCAACGCGAAACGGCGCGAACGCGGCCCTTTTTAGTGAACCGAAACAGGCGCCAGTTCGTGCGCCACGGCGGCGGCGAAGGCCGACTCCCGGTCGGTCAGCACCGCCAGTCGCTCGCCGTCGGCGGAATGCACGGCGTAGAGGGTCTGGTCGGGGTCGATCTCCAGCCCCTTGGCCACCGTGACCGAGGCGGAGCCGAGGATATCGCGGGCCAGCACCTCGCGCACATAGACCAGATCGGGGGCGCCGAGATCGGCGAGGTCTTCCTTAGTGATGATCGGCGTCATGTGACCGCCTCCTTACGCTGACTAAACACTCGACGGGGCGAGCGGTTCGACCCCGTCGCCGGGCGTCGAGGAAAACAGGCGTCCGACCGTTGTCAGCCCGCCTGGATGGGGATGGTCTTGACCGTCTGGGCCGCCTCCGGGCGGGTCAGGTCCACGTGCAGCAGGCCGTGCTCCAGCCGCGCGCCCTCGACCTCCAACCCATCGGCCAGGACGAAGGCCCGGGTGAAGCCGCGCGCGGCGATGCCGCGATGCAGATAGGCCTGCGCCCCGTTTCCGTCCTCACGCTTGCCGGAGATCGTCAGCTGACGTCCCTCCAGCGTCACGGTCAGGTCCGACGGGGTGAACCCCGCCACCGCCAAGCTGATGCGGACCTGCCGGTCGCCCAGCTGTTCGACGTTGTAGGGAGGATAGCCCTCGGCCGCCGCCTTGGCGGCGCGGTCGATCAGGGCGCGGGTGTGGTCGAAGCCCAGCAGGAACGGGCTGTCGAAGATCAGGCTGCGGTTCGTCACGGCATGGGCCCTTCGGGAAGCGGCTCAAGGCGTCGGTCCGAACCCGCCGCATCGGCCAGGCTCCCGACATGGCCCAGATGGGCGCCCCATCCCTGTCCCGCAAGCACGAGAAAAGCCGCCCCGTCGCCGGGGCGGCTCTCGTCAGTCGGCCTGGAAGGGCGATCAGCCCTCGGGCGACTCCATCGGCGAAGGCTCGGCCGGGGTCAGCTCCTGGGGCGGCGCCGTCGGGTCGTCCATCGCGTCATCGACGTCCGGCTGGCCCACCGGTTCTGTCGGCAGGGTCGGCGGAACCGTCGTGTCGTCCGCCGGCGCTTCATCAGCCGACAGCGGCGCTTCGGTCGCGGGCGGCGTGGCGGTCACGCCGGCGTCGCCCTCGGCGATCACCTCGGCGGCGCCGAACTCGGCAGCGCTCCAGCCGACCGTCACGTCAGCGCCCTGCTGGGCGATGCCCGTCACCGGCACGCCGCGGATCTGGCCGTCCGCGCCGCGCACGGTCAGCTCCTGCTGGCCTTCGGCGTTGGTGCGCACGCCTTCCAGGGTGCCGAGGGTCGAGCCGTCCGAACCCAGCACGTTGGCGCCGGGGTTCAGCGTCAGAGTCTGCTGAGCTTCAGCCGAAGCCTCCGCGGAGGGTTGCTGCGCAGGCTCCTGGGCCGGGGTCATGGCGTCCTGGGCCAGCGCCGGAGCGGAGAAGACCAGCGCAAGGGCGGCGCCGGCGAAGAGGGTGTTGCGGGTGTTCAAGCGAGTCATGGGGAGGCTCCCTGTCATCACGAGCACAAGCGCCCGTTGCGAAGGGAACACGTGATGTTTCGCTTCGTTTCAGTCGCCCCGAAATGACCTTGCGGCCGCGGGGTTTGGCCGATTCCGGCGCCGGATCGGCCTCGCGCTCGCCCGGATTCAGCCGGAAATCCTCAGCGCCGCCGCATAGGCTTCGGGCTGGAACCCCGCCAGCCGGCGATCGCCGAGGTCCAGGATGGGCCGCTTGATCATCGAGGGGTTGAACAGCATCAGGTCCACGGCCCTGCCCCGATCGACGCCCGCGCGCTGATCCTCCGGCAGCTTCTTGAAGCTGAGCCCCGCGCGGTTCAGCACCGTCTCCCAGCCCAGCTCATCGACCCAAGCCTCCAGGCGCTCGCGATCGACACCCTGTTTCTTGTAATCGTGGAATGTGTGGGCCACGCCGTTCTCCTCCAGCCAGGCGCGGGCCTTCTTCATCGTGTCGCAGTTCGGAATGCCGTAGATGACGACCGACATCGAAGCTCCTTTCCTTCTGGGGCGCGAGGCATGCCATGACCGTCGTTCTGATCAACCCCTTCATCGTCTTCGACGGCCGCGAGGCGGAATTCCTCGAGCTGTGGGATCAGACCCAGGCGATCTTCTCGTCCAAGCCCGGCTATCGATCCGCGCGGCTGGTGCGGGCGCGGGCCGAGCAGCCGCCCGGCGAACGGGCCCCCTTCACCCATGTGAACGTCGCCTATTGGGACGCGGCGGAGGCCTACGCCCAGGCGCTCACGGATCCGGACCTGCGTCGGCTGGGCGGACGCTATCTGAAGGTCTGCACCTTCAATCCCGCCCTCTATGACATCGTGCGGGATGTCTGAACGCAACGACGCGCAGGATCGCCTGAAGACCCGGCTGAGGGCGAAGGCTCAGGCTCTGGGCTTCGACGCCTGTCGCTTCACCTCGGCCGCCGAGCCGTGGACAGAGGGGGCGCGCCTCGCGGCCTTCGTCGAGGCCGGACGCCATGGCGACATGGCCTGGATGGAGACGACGCTCGAGCGCCGCAAGCACCCCGCCGCGATGTGGCCCGATGCGCGCACGGCCATCGTGCTGGGCCTCAACTACGGCCCCGACGCCGACCCGCTGCCTCAACTTCAGGACCGCTCGGCCGGCTACGTTTCGGTCTACGCCCGCGGCGACGACTATCACGACGTCATCAAGGGCCGGCTGAAGACCCTGGCGGGCCAGCTGGCCGCCGAGCTGAAGGCCGAGGTGAAGGTGTTCGTCGACACCGCGCCCCTGATGGAGAAGCCTCTGGCCCAGCGGGCCGGTCTCGGCTGGCAGGGCAAACACACCAACCTGCTCAGCCGCACCCATGGCAACTGGCTGTTCCTGGGCGTCATCCTGACGGCGGCCGAGATCGCGCCGGACGAAGCCGAGACCGAGCATTGCGGCAGCTGCACCGCGTGCCTGGACGCCTGTCCGACGAACGCGTTCCCCGCGCCGTTCCAGCTCGACGCCCGGCGCTGCCTGTCCTACCTGACCATCGAGTTCGCCGGCCCCTGGCCCGAAGAGTTCCGCCTGGCGGCGGGCTCGCGCATCTACGGCTGCGACGACTGCCTGGCGGTCTGTCCGTGGAACAAGTTCGCCAGCGAAGCGCGCGAAGGGCGGCTGAGGGCGCGCGAGGCGCTGGTCTCGCCCCGCCTGGCCGACCTGCTGGCCCTGGACGACGCGGCCTTCCGCGCCCTGTTCGCCAAGAGCCCGGTCAAGCGGATCGGCCGGAACCGGTTCGTGCGGAACGTCCTCTACGCCGCCGGAAACTCAGGCGATCGGCGCCTCGTCGCCCCGGTCGAGCGGCTCACGGACGACCCCGATCCGGTCGTGGCCGACGCCGCCCGCTGGGCCCTGTCGAAACTCTCATCCCGCCATCCTCGGGCTTGACCCGAGGATCGGAGGAGCCGTCGCACGCGAGCTGTCGCCCAGACGCGGGCAGGACGGCGCGAACCCTCGAACAGGATGCGGCCGACGGACAGATCCTCGCGTCATGCCCGAGGGTGACGGCTCACGTGACCTGGACTGATCAGACGTTGGCGCTGGCGCCGCGCGGCGCGGCGTCGCCGGGGATGGGCGCCACGTCGAGCAGCTTCACCCGAAAGACCAGCACGCTGTTCGGCGGGATCATGCCGCCGGCGCCCCGCTCGCCGTAGCCGAGCTCGGGCGGGATGTAGAGGATCCACTCGTCGCCGACGCTCATCTGGCGCAGGCCCTCGGTCCAGCCGGGCACCACCTGGTCCAGGTGGAACACCGCGGGCGCGCCGCGCTCCAGCGAGCTGTCGAAGACGGTGCCGTCGGTCAGGGTCCCCTCGTAGTCCACGCGGACCAGGTCGTTGCCGTCCGGTCGGGCGCCGCCCTCGGGCCCGGACTGAACCACCTTGTACTGCACGCCGGACGGCAGGGTCTGGACGCCCTCGGCGCGGGCGTTGGACTCCATGAAGAAGGCGGCGGCTTCGGCACGCTGTTGCAGCGACGGCCCGGCTTCGCCCCCGCGATCGCAGGCCGCGAGCGCCAACATGGCCGCCAGCGCGGCCGCCCTACCCCATCCGAAGCGCATAGCCCTTGTCCTTCAACGCCTGCCCGATCTCGTCGGCGTGGGCGCTATCGCGCGTTTCGACCATGATGTCGAACTCCGCGCCCTTGGCCGGGACGTCCAGCGCCAGCCGGTTGTGCACCACGTCGATGATGTTGCCGCCCAATCCCCCGATCACCGCCGCCATGGCCGACAGCATGCCGGGGCGGTCGTCGCCCAGGATGCGGAACACGATCAGGCGGCGCTCGCGCACCATCTCGCGGTTCAGCACCACCGCCAGCATGCGCGCGTCGATGTTGCCGCCGCACAGAACGATGCCGACCTTTCGACCCTGGAACCGGTCCGGATAGGCGAGCAGCGCCGCCAGACCCCCGGCGCCCGCGCCCTCGGCCACCGTCTTCTCCAAGGTGGCGAAGAAGGCCACTCCCTTCTCGAAGTCCTCCTCCTGACAGACCAGGACATCCTCGATCAGCGGGTCGGCCAGGGCGAAGGGGATCTCGCCCACCGCCTTGATGGCGATGCCCTCGGCGATGGTCTGGCCGCCGCAGACGGGACTGCGGCCCTCTCGCCGGGCGGTGAACGACGGATACATAGCGGCCTCGACCCCGAAGACGCGCAAGGCGGGCTTGATCGCCTTCGCGGCGATCGCCGAGCCGGCGATCAGCCCCCCGCCGCCGATCGGCACGATCAGGTCCTCGATCTCCGGCGCGTCCTCCAGGATCTCCAGGCCGCAGACGCCCTGACCGGCCACGATCCCCTCGTCGTCGAAGGCCGAGACGAAGACGAAGCCCTTCTCCGCCTGAAGCTGACGGGCGTGGGCGGTGGAGCCGGAGAAGTCGTCGCCCTCGATCACCACCGTCGCCCCGTGGGCGCGGGTGCCGTCGATCTTCACGAACGGGGTGCCGTGCGGCATGACGATGGTCACCGGAACGCCCAGCCGGCCGCCGTGATAGGCCAGGGCCTGGGCGTGATTGCCGGCCGACGCCGCGACCACGCCGCGCCGCCGCTCATCCTCGTTCAGCAGCATCAGCCGGTTCAGCGCGCCGCGCTCCTTGAACGAGCCGGTGAAATGAAGATTGTCGAACTTCACCCAGACCTCGGCGCCCGTGAGCTGGGACAACCGGCGCGAGTGGCGCGTGGGGGTGCGGTCGACCTGCCCGGCGATGCGGGCCTGGGCCGCCTTGATGTCGGTGAAGGTGACCGTCATGAAACTCCCCTATCGGTCTTGGCGCCGATCGTCGAAGCCCTTCTAGGCCGTCCCGGACCGGGCGCAACCTTGACCGCAGCCGAGGCGGTAGGCGTCAGGTCATGACGACGGTCCGACGGGGCCGTCCCGCAGTCGGGGATCTCCATGCGCCGCCTCCGTTCCCTTCTTTTCGCCTCCGGTTTCGTCGGGCTCGCCGCCCTGGGCGCCTGCGCGCCGACGACGGGCGCCCTGCCGGGCCCCGCGCCCGCCGCGCGCGCCGTGTTCAACGTCGACGACTTCGCCTGGTCGGCGGCGCAGGGATCGGCCGCCATCGAGGGTCGGGTGACCTTCCGCCAGAACGGCCGCGCGTATGACTGCACCGGATCGGTCGGCCTGACGCCGGACACGCCCTACACCCGCGCCAGGTTCCAGACGCTCTACGGCTCGACCGAACGCGCCGCCCTGCCCGAGTCGGTCGTCCGCGCTCGGACGGTGCCCGACCCGAACGCCGATTACCGGCGCTATGTGCGTTCGGCGACCTGCGACGGGGGCCAGTTCCGGATCGAGGGCCTGCCGAACGGCAGCTGGTTCGTCATCGTGCCGGTGTCCGCGGCCGGTTCCGAAGACCGCGTGGTGCTGATGCGACGGGTCCAGACGGTGGGCGGCCGCACCGCCCAGGTGACGCTCTAAAGTCCGCGCCTCGGCGACGGGCGAACTCAAGGAGGTTTCGATGTCCAGGAGTGTGTTCGTCCTCGCCGCCGCGGCCGCGCTCGCTGTCGCGGCCCCCGCCTCGGCGCAGCACAGGACCTATTCGTCGGGCGGATGGGTCAGCCAGTATGACCGGCCCGGCGACTATCGCTGCGACGCCTACTGGGATGCGAACGATCGCGACTGCCACGCGGGTTGGCGCGACCAGCGGCGCTACACCAGCTACGGCTATGGCCGACACCAGGATCCCGGCCATGGGTACGGCTATGGCCGAGGCTATGGTCGCGGCTACGGCCACGGCCACGGCTATACCTACCGCCAGGACTGGCGCGACGGGCCGGCGGTCTATCCCGGCGCCTATGGCCGGCCCGACCTCGTCTATCCGGGCGGCGGCGGCCACTACGGCTATGCGGCCGGCCGGGATCCGCGCCGCATCGACTGGTGCCGCGCCAACTACCGTTCCTACGATCCGTCCAGCGGCTATTACCGGGCCTACAGCGGTCGACTGATCTTCTGCGGCTGAAAGCGGCCCGGCGAACGCGGATCGCCATCGTTTGGCCATCGGACCTGTGAACCTCCGGACGTCGCCCCGCGCGGCGACGCGTCAGTTCGCGAGCGTTCCATGTCCCAGCACAACATCGTCGGCTCCGAGGCCTTTCAGCGAGCCCCCTATGTCCTGATCCGAGGCGTGCGGCCGTCCGGCCGCCGCCGCCAGCGCGCCCGGCGGCTTCTCGTCGGCGTGGTGGCCCTGGCGGTCAGCACCGCCGTCGGAGGCGCGGCGGCCGCGCTGATGCTGGCGGGAGTGATCTAGCCTCAGGGTTCGAGCTCGATGTCCCAATAGAGGTAGTCGAGCCAGCTCTGATGCAGGTAGTTCGGCGGAAAGCGCCGGCCGAGGTCCTGGAGCTGGTAGGCGTTGGGGCGCACAGGTCGACGGCGGATCGGCATGCCGGCCTGCTCGGGCGTGCGCCCGCCCTTCCGG
Source organism: Brevundimonas sp. (assembly GCA_046290035.1). Lineage (GTDB taxonomy): Bacteria > Pseudomonadota > Alphaproteobacteria > Caulobacterales > Caulobacteraceae > Brevundimonas. The sequence goes on along the minus strand of JBKBUS010000011.1, from coordinate 6,587 downwards.
AGATTGCACGGCGAACAGGCCGCGACGATGTTCTCCCAGGTCGTCCGTCCGCCGCGCGAGCGGGGCACGACGTGGTCAAAGGTCAGCTCGCTGTGCGCGCCGCAATACTGACAGCGGAAGCCGTCGCGCAGGAAGACGTTGAAGCGGGTGAAGGCCGGGGCCCGATCCTGATCGACATAGCTCTTCAGCGAGACGACGCTCGGCAGCCGGAACTCCATCGAGGGGCTGCGGACCACCTTGTCATAGGTGGAGACCACATCAACCCGGTCCTGCCAGACGGCCTTTACGACCTCCTGCCACGGCCAGATCGACAGAGGATAGTACGACAACGGACGGAAGTCGGCGTTCAGCACCAGCGCGGGCCAACCGGACGGCGGATTGCTCAGGACCTGCATCAGGTCCCTCCGCGCGCGCTGAGGAACGTGTTCGAGGCGACAGGACTGAAGGCGAGGCTCCTTCCGTGTCTTCGGACCTTGTCTAACCGGGATTCGGTGACGAGGCCATGACGAGGCGCTGGAACGATTTCACAAGGTTCCGGCGTTAGACGGTCGTGCAGGCTCAAGGACCACGGCTTCGTCATGCTCCGCCCGAACCGCTCGACCGCTGAACGCGACGCCCAGACCGCATGTTCCGCAGCCCCTCTCGAGGCGTCGTCCAACGCCCGCGCGGCCAAGCCTGATCTGGTGGCGCGAACGGCGGCACGGCCCGGCGACGGCGCCGGTCCCGCACGCGCGTTGCAGGCCAAGCTGGAGGCGCACATCGCCCTTCAGGAGGTCGAGGTTCAGCGCTGGCCCGGAGCCGCCCGTCTGACCTTCATCATCGGCACGAGCCTTGGGCTCTGGGCGCTCGCGGGAGCGCTGCTGGTCAGCCTGCTTTAGCGGCGCGCCGATGTGTGTCGGCGCGGGCACGCCCGGCGTCCGATGCATACCTTCGTTCGACCAATGTATTGCGCCGCAGCATGGCGCCGTGGTTAACCTTGAGCAGCTGATCGGGGGATCACGGGGTGTTCGACGCCTATCCACGTACGGCCGACCGGGGGGCGGTCGCGGAAGCGGAGTGGCGGCCGGTGTCTTGGCGTGGCCGAGCGTCCCCCGCGCTGAAGCGGACGATCGACGTGACCGGCGCGATCGTTCTGATCGTGCTGCTGGGGTGGATGCTGCTGGCGGTGGCGCTTCTGGTGCGGCTCACCTCCCCTGGCCCAGCGCTGTTTCGCCAGCGCCGAACCGGGATGAACGGCCGGGTCTTCCTCATACTGAAGTTCCGGACCATGCGCGTCATGGAGGACGGGCCCGCGGTGGCGCAGGCCGTGCCGAACGACCTCAGGGTGACGCGCCTGGGCGCCTTCCTGCGGCGGAGCAGCATCGACGAGCTGCCCCAGCTGCTGAACGTGCTGAAGGGGGACATGTCGCTGGTGGGGCCGAGGCCGCACGCGGTCGCGCACGACGCTCACTATTCGGCGATCCTGCCCCACTACAACCGTCGCTTCGCCGTGCGCCCCGGCATGACGGGCGCCGCCCAGGTGCTGGGTCTGCGCGGGCAGATCCGCGGGCCGGACTGCATCGCCCGGCGGGTCGCGACGGACATCGCCTACGCCGACGGATGGACGGTGATCGACGACCTGATCATCGTCGCGCGCACGCTCGGCCTGCTGATCCGTCAGACCAACGCGGTCTGAAGGTCTATAGCGAGCGCCAGAGCATCGGCCGGCCGGGTTCCTGTCGCATGACCCAGACGTACCCCGCGCGGTCCCACCGCGTGAGCCGGGGATTGAGGTTGTCCAGCACCATCTCGCCCTTCTCGGTCGCGAGCAGCAGCACCGCGTGAGACTGGCCGCGCGGGGTGCGTACCAGCGCCAGCGAGAGGGCGGACGCCGGAACGCCCATGTCGATCAGGGCGCGGCGCTTGGCCAGCGCGTAATCCTCGCAGTCTCCGACGCCGTCGGCTGGCAGACGCCAGACGTCGGGACGGCCATGGACGGCGACGTCCTCGCGATGCCGGATCGCCCGGTTGAGCCGCTGGTTCAGCCGCTGGACTCGCCGCCACTGCGCGCGGTCGAGCCGCAGGGGCGGGAGATCGGCCTGGGCGACGCGCGCGACGGCCGGTCGCCCGGCGTCCGCCGCGGACGGCGCGTCGTCCGCGTGGACATCGGCCACGCGGGCGTCGGACGCGTCGGGGCCCGCCGCCGGGGGCTCGAACACCTGCGCCGCACCGAACACGCCGCCCCAGAACACCCGAGCCGCACGGTCGCGCACCGCCGCGATGTCCGTGGCCGACGGCGCGGCGTCCGAGACGCAGTCCTGCGGCTCGCGCAGGCAGAATTCGAGGTAGGCCGAGGGCGCGTCGACGGCGGGGCCCAGCGGCATGGCGCGGGTCTTGTCGTCGGCCTGTGCGCCGCCGGCCGCAAACGCGGCGACGGCCAGGGCGATCACATGAGCTCGCTTGAATCCGGTGAACATCAGCCACATCCCTCAGGCGTGGCCACACGGTAGGGGCCGCGGCCTAAGGTCCGGCTTAGAAACAGGCTTTACCGTCGCCTGACGATCATCGTTTACGGCCGTTAAGCCCACGCCCGCGGGCCTGGCGGCATGGCAAGCTTCAGCGGTCTGGGCTAGGGTCGCAGCGGACGGATGCGTCCGAGGAAGAACCTGGGGGATACGGGGTGAGGATTGCCGCTGTTCTGAGCCTGATCCTGGCGCTGCTGTTGGGGGCGTGCGCCACGGGTCCCGTCGCGACGGCCGACGGCGAGCTGTTCGCCGACCGGGTGGTGCCGGAATATCGCCTCGGCGTCGCCGACAAGGTGCGGGTCACCGTCTTCGGCGAGGAGGACCTGACCGGAGAGTTCACGGTGGGCGCCAGCGGCGCCCTGGCCTTTCCTCTGATCGGAGAGGTGCCGGCCCAGGGGCTGACGACGCAGGAGCTTCAGGACGCCATCGCGGGGCGTCTGCGTCAGGGCTACATCTTGGAGCCGCGGGTGAACGCGGAGGTCCTGACCTATCGTCCCTTCTACATCCTGGGCGAGGTGAATCGGCCGGGCGAGTATCCCTTCACCAACAACCTGACCGTCCTGAACGCGGTCGCGACGGCGGAGGGCTTCACCTATCGGGCGGACACCCGAAGGGTCTTCATCCGTCGGGCGGGCGAGACCGGCGAGACGGCCTACCGCCTCACCTCCACGACCCCGGTGGCGCCCGGCGACACCGTGCGCGTCGGCGAACGCTTCTTCTGACGTCTTGCGCGACGGCCCCGGCGCGACGAGGCTGGGCGGATGTTTCGCCGCTTCCTGAGCCGCGCCTCACCGGCGCGCGACCCCCGCGTTCCCGACGGCGCGGTCGTGTGGGCGGTCGGCGACGTGCATGGCCGCGCGGATCTGCTGCGGCCGCTGATCGAGACCATCCTGGAGCGCGCGGACCCCGGGCGCCGGACGGTGCTGGTGACGCTCGGAGATTACGTGGACCGCGGCCCGGACAGCCGGGGGGTTCTGGACCTGCTGTGCGAGGCGGCGCGGAGTCCGGGCCTGGAGCTGATCGCGTTGCGCGGCAATCATGACGACCGCATGCACGCCTTCCTCACCCAACCTGAGCTCGGCCCGGCGTGGTGCGAGTTCGGCGGGCGAGCGGCGCTCTCCTCCTACGGCGTTCGGGCCCCGCTGAGCCGGGCGGACGAAGAGGGTTGGCGACGGGCGTCGGCGGAGCTCGCAGCGGCGCTGCCGCAGCAACACAGGGCCATGCTCGACGGGCTGAGGCTCAGCACCACGCTGGGCGACTATTTCTTCGTCCACGCCGGGGCGCGCCCCGGGGCTCCGCTCGACCAGCAGACGGCCGACGATCTGATGTGGATTCGGGAGCCCTTCCTCAGCGATCGTCGCCCGTTCGAGCGCATCGTGGTGCACGGCCACACCCCCGCGGAAACGCCGCATCTGGATCACCGGCGCATCAACCTCGACACCGGAGCCTATGCGACCGGCGTCCTCACGGCGCTCCGCCTGGAAGGGGCGGGGCGGGCCCTGCTGCAGGTGCGCAGCGAAGCGGGGCGCGTGCTGCAATCCCTGACGCCCGCCTGACCGAACCGGATTCGCCGGATGCTTCGCCGGGCGCTATACTGCACCGCGGGAGGGGCATCGGCATGACGGCGCAAGACGGCCTGGCGGCCGCCACCAGTTCCAGCGCGGCGTGGGTCGCCGGCCTGTGGCGACGCCTGCGGCCCGAGAGGGCCTGGGCCCACAGTCTGGCGCCGTGCGCCGCCGCCGTCCTGGGGGCCCTCATCGTCCTCGCAGGGGCGGGCGGCGTCTGGGTGCAGGTGCGGCTGGACGCGATGGCGGCGAGCGCGAGCGGGCCCGACGCCGCGCCCGAGGCTCCCGCTTTGATCGTCCCCACGGCGACCGCGCTGCATGCCGAGGACTACACCCTGTCGCCGGACGCCCTCCAGGCGCTCTCGCCGGAGGGGGCCATGGCCTGGAACGCCGCCCTGCCCATATCGACCCTGCCGATCCTGGCGGCCCGCCCCTTCGTGATGGCGCCGGACGACCTCGAGGCCTATGGGCGCGCGCTCGATTGCCTGACGGCGGCCATCTACTACGAAGCCGCGAACGAGCCCGCGCGAGGCCAGGCCGCCGTGGCGCAGGTCGTGATCAACCGCATGCGCCATCCCGCCTATCCGAAGACCGTCTGCGGCGTCGTCTTCGAGGGTTCGGAGCGCCGGACGGGCTGTCAGTTCAGCTTCACCTGCGACGGATCGCTGGATCGCGTCGCTCGCCCGGAAGGCTGGGCCAGGGCGCGGGCCGTCGCGGCGGCGGCCCTGAACGGCGCCGTGGCGCCCGAGGTGGGGATGGCCACCCACTACCACGCCGACTATGTGGCGCCCTTCTGGGCCCCCAAACTAGTCAAGATCGGCAAGATCGGCGCGCACATCTTCTATCGCTGGACTGGAACCTGGGGGCTGCCCCTGGCCTTCAGCGGGTCGCATGCCGGGCCCGAGCCGCTGCTCGTCGGGATGACCCCGATCCTGACGTCCGTGGAGATCCGGGCCCCGGAGCCGCCTCCGGCGCTGGTTCGCGTGGAGGATGTTCAGCCCGTCGCCCCGGTCGCCTCGCCCCCCGAGGTGGCCACGCGCGAGGTCGCCGCCCAGGCCGCCGCCGTCCTGGCCCCGATCGTGCCGCAGCCGGCGGCGGCGACGCCGCCGCCATCCCATCCGGCGCCGGCCCTGTCCGATCCCCTGGCGCGTCCCGACACGGGCGCCGCCCGCCGGCGTCCGCGCATCGCCGCGCCGAGCGGCTGGTGAACCGCCGGGCCCTCGGTCTGGGACGTCAGATAGGCCAGCTGCGGTAGCACTCGCAGGCGGCTCGCTCGAGCGCGCCTCGGTCCATGATCCGCACCCGGCCCCGGGAGTAGGCGATGGCCCCCACCCGCTGCAGCTGCTGGGCGGCCTCGTTCACCGTGGTCCGCTGGGAGCCCAGCATGGAGGCCAGATACTCCTGCGTCAGGTTGAGATCGTCGCCGTCCAGCCGGTCATGGCACCGCAGGAGCCACTTGGCGAAGCGCTGATCGGAGCGATGCAGAGCGTTGCAGGCGGAGGATTGCTCCAGCTCCTGCTTCAGCCGCGCGGCGTATTCGGTGAGCGTTCGCCGAAGCTCGGGGCGTTCCTCGGTCAGCGCGCGCAGCCTGCCCGTCTCGATCCGCCGGGCGGCCCCGTCCGACTGCGCCACCAGCCGTGAGTAGGCCGGGATGTCCACCGCGAAGGCGCAGATGCCGGTCATGCCCTCGGAGCCGACCATGTAGGTCTCGACGGTCCGCCCATCCTGCATGATGGCGACCGCCGACACGATGCCCGCCTCGATGAAGTGGACATGGTCCAGCCGGTCTCCGGGTTCAGCGAACACCTGGGACAGGCCGAACTCCACAGGAGACGCGGCCGAGAGCAGGATGGCGCGGTCCTCTGGAGGCAGGGCAAGGATCAGGCGGTTACGCTCAGGAATCTTCAGCATCGGTCGCGTCTAGGGGAAGCCGCGAACCGGCGTCCGCCGGAAATCGACAAAGCCTGCCTGAACGCGGTTCGGACCCGCCCTTCCGATCACAACCGGGCCTGGGGCCCCCGGTTCCCCACAGCCGGATCGGCTTAAGCGAAATCGCTTCGCGATTCCGCTTGAGGCGTGAATCAGGCTGTCGGTTGAAACTGGACCGAAACCTGAGCCCAGTCGGACGTGCGTCCAACTGAACCGATCTCGGTCTAGGGCGTGGCGCAGCCCTTCTCGAAACCGGTCCAGACGTCGTCGTAGTCCAGCTGCATCTGCGGGGTCTCGAGCGCCCAGGCCGTCGGGCGTATCACCCAGCGGGTCTCGAACATGAAGGCCAGGGTGTTCTCGATCTTGTGCGGCTTCAACTCCGCCTGGACCGCCTTGTCGTAGGAGGCCTGGTCGGGACCATGGCCGCTCATGCAGTTGTGCAGGGAGGCTCCGCCGGGCGCGAACCCGCCTTCCTTGGCGTCATAGGCGCCGTGGACCAGGCCCATGAACTCGCTCATGACGTTGCGGTGGAACCACGGCGGCCGGAAGGTGTCCTCGGCCACCATCCAGCGCGGCGGGAAGATGACGA
>JBKBUS010000320.1:0-3007 GCA_046290035.1 Brevundimonas sp. | reverse complement strand
CCGCTTCACCGCCTCCTGGCGGTTGGTGGTGGCGTAGCAGATGTCTTCCTTGTGAGGATCGGGCAGCTCGGGGAAACGGGCCTTGAGCGCGGCGATGATCTCGGCGGTGTCGTCCAGCGACAGGGTGGTCTGGGTGGCGTAGGCGAGGGGCGCGTCGCCCGGACGCTGGAAGGCCTGGGCGTCCTCCACCGTCTCGATCAGGGTCACGGCGTCGGCCGGAAGCTGGCCCATGGTGCCGACGACCTCCGGGTGCCCCGCGTGGCCGATCAGAAGGATGTGTCGACCCGCCGCGTGATGACGCTCGGCCTCGACGTGGACCTTGGAGACCAGCGGACAGGTGGCGTCGAGATAGAAGAGGTTGCGCGCCTTCGCCGCCGCCGGGACCGATTTGGGCACGCCGTGGGCCGAGAACACCACCGGACGATCGTCCGGGCACTCGTCCAGCTCCTTGACGAAGACGGCGCCGAGGTCGCGAAGGCGGTCCACGACGTGCTTGTTGTGCACGATCTCGTGGCGGACGTAGACCGGCGCCCCGAAGCGCTCGATCGCGCGTTCGACGATCTGAATGGCGCGATCCACGCCGGCGCAGAAGCCGCGCGGGGTGGCCATGCGCACGGTCAGAGCCGGTCGGGGCGCCGCTTGGGCGAGAGGTTCGGCGGACATGAACGCGACACTAGCGGTTTCGCATGACACCCGCCACCGGCGGAACGCCGCCCGTTTGCCGCGCCTCGCTTTAGCCGCTATCAGGCGTGAGCGTCCCGTCGCGCCTCGCGCCAGGCGCGCTCCCACGTCTTCGGAAGACTTCACATGCGTCGCATCGCCCTCGCCGTTTCCGCGATCTCGCTCCTCGCGCTGACCCTGCCCGGGGTGGCCGAGGCCCAGTCTCGCGAGCGCCAGGGCGATCGCAACGGGCGGCCGCAGAACGAGGAGCAGGGGCAGCAGCGCCCGCGTCCGCTCGCTCCGCTGCGTCAACAGCCTAACGCCGGGCCGTGCCCGTTCGTGAAGATCCTGTACGATGCGGCACGCTACGTGGAGCTGGAGGGCGGGCAGGCCTCGACCTCGGCGGTGGGCTATACCGGCGAGATCGAGGGCGTGTCGGCGGCCTGCGCCTATCGCGGCGACGATCCGATCACCGTCGACTTCAACGTGCTGTTCAACCTCGGGCGGGGGCCGCAGGCCCAGAACGACCAGCGGACCTATCGGTACTGGGTCGCGGTGACCGAGCGGAACCGGGCGATCCTGTCGAAGGAATACTTCGATCTGCCGGTCGACTTCGCCGGCGGCGCGACCGCGCAGGTCGAGCAGCAGCAGCGGGTGGTGATCCCCCGCGCGGACGCCACCACGTCGGGCGGCAACTTCGAGATCCTGATCGGTTTCGACGTCACGCCGGAGATGGCGGAGTTCAACCGCACCGGCAGCCGGTTCCGGCCGCAGGCGGGGGTCGGCGGAGCCCAATGACGTCGCTGGCATCGTCGCTGGGCGAAGCGGTCAGGGCCGCCTTCGCCGCCGAAGGCGTGGACGCTTCGCTGGTCAGGGTCACCCCGTCCGACCGCCCCGACCTGGCCGACTTCCAGTCCAACGCCGCGCTGGCCGCCGCCAAGGCGCTGAAGCTCAATCCGCGCGAACTGGCGCAGAAGGTGGCGACCCGGCTGCAAGGGGGGCCGGCGCTGAAGGCGGTCGAGGTCGCCGGGCCCGGGTTCCTGAATCTGATCGTCTCGGACGCGGCGCTGGCCGCGCGCGCCGAGGAGGCCGCGACCGACCCTCTGAAGGGCGCCTCGGCGGTGCAGACGCCGCGGCGGGTGGTGATCGACTACGCCGGGCCGAACGTGGCCAAGCCGATGCACGTCGGGCACCTGAGGAGCTCGATCATCGGCGAGAGCCTGAAGCGGCTGTTCCGCTTCCGGGGCGACACGGTCTGGGGCGACGCCCACTTCGGCGACTGGGGCTTCCAGATGGGGCTGCTGATCGTCGCCTGCGCCGACGAGGGGCTGGGCGAGCCCTTCATGGCCGAGGGCGACGGACCCTTCCCGCAGGAGAGCCCGGTCACGCTGGAGGACCTGGAGCGGCTGTATCCGGCGGCGGCGGCGCGGGCCAAGGCGGAGCCCGAGTTCCGCGACCGCGCGCGCAAGGCGACGGCCGAGCTCCAGTCCGGACGGCCGGGCTATCGCGCCCTGTGGCGGCACTTCGTGGCGGTGAGCCGAACGGCGCTGGAGCGGGAGTTCGGGGCGCTGGGCGTCACCTTCGACCTGTGGAACGGGGAGTCCGACGCCGACCCCCTGATCCCCGACATGGTGGCGGACCTGAAGGCGCGGGGCCTGGCAGAGTTCGACCAGGGCGCCTGGATCGTCCGCGTGGCCGAAGAGGGGGACAAGCGCGAGCTGCCGCCCCTGCTGCTCGTGTCGTCCGAAGGCTCGGCGATGTATGGCACGACCGACCTGGCGACGATCCTGCAGCGCCGCCGCGAACAGGATTTCGACCTGGTGCTGTACTGCGTCGACCAGCGCCAGAGCGACCACTTCGAGCAGGTGTTCCGCGCCGCCTACAAGTGCGGCTACGCCACGCCCGGCCAGCTGGAGCACGCCGCCAACGGGACGATGAACGGGGCCGACGGCAAGCCGTTCAAGACGCGCGCGGGCGGGGTCCTGAAACTCCACGACCTGATCACCCAGGCGAAGGACAAGGCGCGCGAGCGGCTGCGCGAGGCGGAGCTGGGCCAGGATCTGTCGCCCGATGAGTTCGAGGCCATCGCGCACAAGGTGGCGGTGGCGGCGCTGAAGTTCGCCGACCTGTCGAACAGCCGGACCACCAGCTACGTCTTCGATCTGGACCGGTTCATGTCCTTCGAGGGCAAGACCGGGCCGTACCTTCTGTATCAGGCGGTGCGGATCAAGAGCCTGCTCAGGCGGGCGGACGCCGAAGGCGCGGCGGCGGGGGCCATCCGCGTCGCGGAGCCGGCGGAGCGCGATCTGGCGCTGACGCTGGACGCTGTCGACCAGGCGGTCTCGGA
>JBKBUS010000319.1:0-3024 GCA_046290035.1 Brevundimonas sp. | reverse complement strand
GGCTGGCGCGCGAGGCGCTCACGGCGCTGCTTGACCACGTCTTCGCCACCCGTGACCTGCCGGCCGCGATCGCCGACGTCGATCCACGCAATGCGCGTTCGCTGCGCCTGCTCGAGGGGCTGGGCTTTCGGCGCGTCGGGTACCGGGAACGGACCTACAGGCTGGACGACGGCTGGGCCGACAGCGTGGACCTGGCGCTGGATCGGCGGACCTGGACCTCTCGCGCCGACCCTTGAACTCCGCCGCGAGTTCCGGCATATGCCGCCGCTCTTGAGGCGGCCCGTGCGGCCGCCGCTATCGTTTTATGGCGCGTCCGCCTGGACAAGCCCCGACCAGAGATTGAGACGGACATGGCCGTTCCGAAGCGAAAAGTATCGCCCTCCCGCCGCAACATGCGTCGCGCCCACGACGCGCTGGGCGCCAATACCTACACCGAGGACAAGGACACCGGCGAGCTGCGCCGTCCGCACCACATCGACCTGAAGACCGGCATGTATCGCGGTCGTCAGGTGCTGACGCCGAAGGAAGACTAAGCGTCCGGCGCATTCCTGAGCCTTCGAACGGCGCGCGAGCTTAATCGCGCGCCGTTTTCGTGCATTGTGGCCGCCGAACAATCGGAGCCCGCCATGATCAAGCGCTTCCTCATCGTCTCCGCCGCCGCCCTCGCGGCCGCCTGCGGGCAGGCCGAGCCGCCGGCACAGCCCGAGGCCCCTGCCGCGCCCGAGGCTCCGGCCGCTGTCGACGCCGACGCCCTCAGGCCCGACGGCTGGGGGCCGCTGCGAGTCGGCATGAGCCTGGCTGAGGTGGAAGCCGCGCTGGGGCCCGACGCCAATCCCGACGCCGTCGGGGGTCCCGACCCTGCATCCTGTGACGAGTTCCGGCCTGAGCGCGCCCCCGAGGGACTGCTGGTCATGATCGAGAGCGGCGTGCTGACCCGCATTTCCGCCACGGAGCCGGGGCTGCGGACCGTCGACGGATTCGGAGTCGGCGCGGCGGCGGCGGAGGTCAAGGCGGCGCTCGGCGACCGTGCGCGGGTCGAACCGCATAAATACGCGCCGGCCCCGGCGGAGTACGTCTTCGCCTGGGCGACGCCGCAGACGGCGCCCTACGTCGAGGACGCCGACGCGCGCGGCGTGGTCTACGAGGTGGGAACCGATGGCGCGGTGACGGCCGTGCGCGTCGGCGGTCCCAGCATTCAGTATGTCGAGGGATGCGCCTGAGGCGCGGCTGAGCGCAACGGGAAGGCGATCACGGCCTCCACGCCGGGCGACCGGTAGGCGAGGTCGATCCGACCGTCCAGGTCTCGCGCGGCGCTGGCCAGCAGGCGGCTGCCGAAGCCCTGTCGCCGGGGCGATCGCACGCGCGCGCCGCCCGCCTCGCGCCAACGGAGCTCGAACTCGCGATCGTCGTTTCGCCAGTCGACGTCGACCCGTCCGGACGGCGCCGCCAGGGCGCCGTGCTTCACGGCGTTCACGACGAGCTCATGCAGGGCCAGGGACAGGGCCAGCGCCTGTTTCGGCGACAGCACCACCGGAGGCCCCGACGCCGCCAGTCGGTCCCCCTCGGCGTAGCCGCCGACGGAGGCCTCAACCACCTCCGCCGCGGTGGCGTCCGTCCAATGGCGGCGAGTCAGCAGATCGTGCGCCCTGGCGATGGCGCCGAGGCGCTCCTGGAACCGGGTGAGGAACGCGCCCACGTCGGGACAGTCCCTCGCGGACAGAGCGGCGATCGAGAGCACCGTGGCGAGGCTGTTCTTCACCCGATGGTTCAGCTCGTCGATCAGGACCCTTAGTCGGGCCTCGCTCTGCTTGATCGCGGTGACGTCGATCGTGGTGCCGATCACCCGGGAGGGGCGGCCCGAGTCGTCGAACAGCACGTTGGCGCGGTCCATGACGTCGATCCAGCGGCCGTCCGCGTGCCGCACCCGATACTCCGTCTCGTGCCAGGCCCCGGATGCGTAGCCGTTCGCCACCGCTTGCGCCGCCTTCAGATCTTCAGGGTGGACACGCGCCCGCCACCAGTCGGCGGTCGGCTCCGCCTCGGCGGGGGCGACGCCGAGCAGCGCCTCCAGCCCAGCCGAACGGTGCACGTGGCCGGTGGCGAGGTCCCACTCGTAGGCCACCCCCAGCACGGCGTCGGCCGCGATCGACAGTCGTCGTTCGCTGTCGCGCAGCGCCTTCTCCGTCGCCCGGCGCTCGGTGACGTCGCGGGCGTGAAGTCCGAGGCCCTCATCCAGCAGGAAGGCGCGGACCTGAAGCACTCGATCCGGCTGGGTCAGGGCGCGCGTCTCCATCTCCAGGGGCTCGCCACTCCTGAGCACGGCCCGGAGCCGGGCCACGTCGGCCGCGGGCAGGCCGGCCTTGAAGTCCGCCCCGACCTCCGTTCGGGCCGGGGCGAAGTCCCGCGCCGCCCGGTTGGCGAACAGAACGCACAGGTCGGCGTCCAGAACGAGGAACGGGTCCGGCAAGCCTTCCAGCACACGGACGGCGCGGCGTTCGGCGTTGCGCAGGACGCTGACGTCCTCGACCAGGGCGTAGAAGCCGCCCCGGTCGTCGGGGACGTAATGCGCCACGATCTCGCGCGTGCCGCCATCGCGGTAGGGCGCCCGGGTCTCGAAGCGGACCGACTGGCCAGACAGCGCCAGGTGGGCCCGCGGCTCCAGCACCTCCCAGGCGGCGTCGCCCAGCACGTCGCGCATGCTCCGCCCCACCAGATCGGCGCGCTCGCGGCCGAACCAGCGCTCATAAGCGGCGTTGACGAAGGTGTAGCGGAGATCAGGCCCGATCCGCGCGACCAGCATCGGCAGGTTGTCCAGCGCCTCGAGCGTGAGGCCGGCCCAGGTCACGTCGCAGGAGCTTGCCAGATCGTCGGACATCAGCCGCACCCCCTTTAGCCCCGGCAACGCTTCACAAGCGCGGCCGTTCCCGCGCGTGGGGCGGGCCCAGCGGCGGGGGAAAGCCCCGGGCGCCCCAGGCGCGCCGCAAGACCCACAACGCCCCCCAAGGCGCCCCCCCGAGTATGGAC
>JBKBUS010000318.1:0-3042 GCA_046290035.1 Brevundimonas sp. | reverse complement strand
TCCGGCTCGATGGGACGTTCGAACTCCAGCGTGACGGCCTCCGAATGGCCGACGAAGACCGGAACCCGCACGCAGGTGACCGTCAGGCGGATTGAGGGATCCAGCATCTTGTGGGTCTCGGCCCACATCTTGGCCTCCTCGTCGGTGTAGCCGTCGTCGCGGAACGAGCCGATGAAGGGGATGATGTTGAAGGCGATCTGCTTGGGGAACTTCTTCGGCGTGGTGTCGCCCAGGCCGTAGACGGCCTTGGTCTGGTTCCACAGCTCGTCCATCCCCTCCTTCCCGGCGCCGGAGACGGACTGATAGGTCGCCACCACCGCGCGGGTGATCTTCGCCGCGTCGTGCAGCGGCTTCAGCGCCACCACCAGCTGGGCGGTGGAGCAGTTGGGGTTGGCGATGATGTTCTTCTTCCTGGCGTCCTTGACGGCGTCCGGGTTCACCTCGGGCACGATCAGCGGCACGTCGGGGTCCATGCGGAAGGCGGAGGAGTTGTCGATCACGATCGGACCGGCCCTGCCGATCTTCTCGGACCATTCCTTCGACACCGCGCCGCCGGCCGACATCAGGACGATGTCGACCTTGGAGAAATCGAACTGCTCCAGGTCCTCGCAGCGCAGGGTGCGGTCGCCGAAGGCCACCTCCACGCCCTTGGAGCGGCGCGAGGCGACGGCGTGCATCTCCGAGACCGGAAAGTTCAGCTCCTCCAGGATGGCCAGCATCTCGCGGCCGACGTTCCCGGTGGCGCCCACGACGGCGACGCGGTAGCTCATCTCTAATTCCCTTCGGGGCGCGCTACCGCTCGGCTCGCGGAGCCTCGCTGCTTGAGCGCAATGAAATAGTCAGGTCCGGCATTTAGGCTTTCGCGTCTGCGAAGCAACGCCTTTTCACCGACGAGGTCGCGGTCTAGAGCCAAACCATGCCCTCAGGACTGCGCAAGGCCTACGCCGAGCGGCTGAAATCCGGCCGGCTGAAGGATGATCCCGCCCAAACGCAGGCGCTGGAGCGGCTGTCGGCGCTCGAGACGCGCCTGGGAAGGCGCGGGCTGTTCGGCGGGCGGCCGGACGTGCGCGGGATCTACCTCTGGGGGCCGCCGGGGCGGGGCAAGTCCATGCTGATGGACCTGTTCTTCGCCTGTGCGCCCGAGCCCAAGAAGACGCGGGCGCACTTCCACGCCTTCATGGCCCGGGTGCACGACCTGATCCGTCAGTGGCGCGAAGGCGACGCGGGCGAGAGGCGTCGGGTCTTCGGCCGGCACAGGGGCGACGACCCGATCGGACCGGTCGCCGACCTGATCGCGTCCGAGGCGCGGCTGCTGTGCTTCGACGAGCTGCAGGTCACCGACATCGCCGACGCCATGATCCTGGGCCGGCTGTTCGAGGCCCTGTTCGAGAAGAAGGTGGTGCTGGCCGTCACCTCCAATCGCGAGCCGGGCGAGCTCTACAAGGACGGCATCAACCGGCAGTTGTTCCTGCCCTTCATCGACCTGATCCGCGAGCGGTGCGAGGTGATCGAGGTCGCGGGCGCCCACGACTGGCGGGTGGATCGGTTCGGGGTCTCCCGCGTCTGGTACGCGCCGTCGGACGACATGGGCCGCCGCGTCGCGTTCGACCATCTGTGGGAGGATCTGCGCGGCGAGGAGCCTGAGGAGCCGACGGTGCTCAAAGTCGACGGGCGGCGCGTGGTGATCGACAGGACGGTGGGCGGCATGGCGCGATCCAGCTTCGAGGCCCTCTGCGCCCGGCCGCTGGGACCGCACGACTATCTGGCGCTCGCCGAACGCTTCCACACCCTGTTCCTGGAGGACGTGCCGGTGCTCGAAGAGAGCCGCTATGGAGAGGCCCGGCGGTTCGTGACGCTGATCGACGCGCTTTACGAAGCCAAAGTACGGCTGGTGACGCTGGCCGAAGCCATGCCGGAGGCGCTGTATCCGAAGGGCCAGGGCGCGTTCGAGTTCGAGCGCACCGTCTCCCGCCTGAACCAGATGAGCCGGCCCGACTGGCTGAAGTCCGACTGAGACCCGCCCCAGCTTCGCCCCGATCCCGTGATGGAACGCCGATCATGAAGACGCACGCCCTCGTCGCCGCCCTCGCCCTCATCGCCTCGCCCGCCGTGGCCCAGGAGCCCGAGGGCGTCTCTGTGGCGGACACCCGCGCGTGGCTGATCGGGGCCGGCGCCCAGGTGGCGGAACCTGTCGTGGACAGCGACGGCACGCGGCTGGACGTGACGGACGGCCCGTTGAGCTGGTCCCTGCGGTTTCCCGGTTGCCAGACGGCCGTGTGCGGCGACGCCCAGTTCGCGGCGCGGTTCACGGCGCCGGGGGCGACGCTCGAGGCGGTCAACGGCTGGAACCGGGATCAGCGCTTTCTCAAGGCCTTCGCCGCCGACGGGTCGGCGACGGTTCAGTACGATCTGGTTCTCAACACCGGAATGCCCCAGGACCAGCTGTCCGCCCCCGCGCTCGTCTGGATCGAGGGGGTCAGAAACTTCGCCGTGCACATCGGCTATGCGCGGGCGGAGTGACCTTTAAAGGAAACTGTGCGGGTCCACGTCGACGCTGAGGCGGACCGAGCCGGGAACCTTCACCCGCGCCAGCCAGGCGCGCAGGAAGCCCTGCAGATCCACGTCGCGGTCGGCACGGACCAGCAGCCGCTTGCGTCTGCGGCCGCGCACCAGGGCCAGCGGCGCGTCGGCGGGGCCGTACACCTCCAGCCGCTCGGCGTTGGGAATGGCTTCCGCCAGCGCGCGGGCCGTCTTCTCCAGCGCATCGGTGTTCTCGCTGGACAGGATCAGGGCCGCCAGCCGGCCGAAGGGGGGCAGGGACGCGAGCTCGCGCTCGGCCAACTCGGCCTCCACGAAAGCGTCGCGGCCGCCGGCCGCAAGCGCCTGAAGCACCGGATGCTCCGGCGTCCAGGTCTGCAACAGCGCGCGGCCGGGTCGGTCGGCGCGTCCGGCCCGCCCGGTCGCCTGGGTCAACAGTTGAAAGGTGCGCTCGGCCGCGCGCAGGTCCCCGCCGCGCAGGCCAAGGTCGGCGTCCACCACCCC
>JBKBUS010000317.1:0-3044 GCA_046290035.1 Brevundimonas sp. | reverse complement strand
GCCGCGGTGTCGGACATGACGCCCTTGGACGTCGAAAGGATCGAGATGCCCAGGCCGTTCTTCACCGGCTTCAGGTCGCTGATGGCCGAATAGACGCGGCGGCCGGGCTTCGACACGCGGCTGATCTCCGCGATCACCGGCTCGCCGTCGAAGTACTTCAGCTCGATCTCGAACTGCGGAAACTCGCCCGGGTTCTGAACCAGGTTGTAGCCGCGGATGTAGCCCTCGTCCTGCAGCACGTCGAGAACGCGCTGGCGCAGGCGGGAGGCCGGGGTCAGCACCTTCGAACGCTTGCGGGTCGCGGCGTTCTTGATGCGGGCGATCATGTCGCTCAGGGGATCGTTGATCATCATATCTGTCGCTCCCCTTACCAGCTCGACTTCGTCAGGCCGGGGATCTGACCCAGGTTGCCCAGCTGGCGCAGGGCGATCCGGCTCATCTTCAGCTTGCGGTAGTAGCCGCGCGGACGACCCGTCACTTCGCAGCGGTTGCGGATCCGGTTCGGAGCCGAGTTGCGCGGCAGGGCGGCCAGCTTGAGGCGCGCCTCGAAGCGCTCCTCGAGCGGCAGGCTCTCGTCGTTGGCCTTCGCCTTCAGGTCGGCGCGCTTGGCGGCGTACTGGGCCACCAGCTTCTTGACCCGCTCGTTGCGGTTGACGGCGCTCTTCTTAGCCATGGTGCTCTTCCCTTCCCGTCAGTTCACGAACGGGAACTTGAACTCGGCGAGAAGGGCCTTGGCCTCCTCGTCGGTCTTGGCCGTGGTGCAGACGACGATGTCCATGCCCCACATCTGGTCGATCTGGTCGTAGTTGATCTCCGGGAACACGATGTGCTCCTTCAGACCCGTGGCGTAGTTGCCGCGACCGTCGAACGAGGTGCCCTTCAGGCCCCGGAAGTCCTTCACCCGCGGCAGGGCCACGGTGATGAAGCGGTCCAGGAACTCGTACATGCGGTCGCCGCGCAGGGTGACCTTGCCGCCGATGACCATGCCCTCGCGCAGCTTGAAGCCGGCGATGGAGTTGCGGGCCTTGGTCGGCACGGCCTTCTGACCGGCGATCGCCGTCAGGTCCTTCAGCGCGGCCTGGGCCTTCTTGGAGTCCGCCACGGCTTCGCCGACGCCCATGTTCAGGACGATCTTGTCCAGCTTGGGCACCTGCATCTCGTTGGTGTAGCCGAACTTGTCCTTCAGCACGGCCCGGATGCGGGACTCGTACTCGGACTTCAGGCGCGGCGTGTACTTTTCGGTCGCCATCAGATGACGTCTCCCGTCGTCTTGGCGAAGCGGACCTTCTTGTCGCCTTCCATGCGGAAGCCGACGCGGGCCGCCTTGCCGTTGGCGTCAGCGATCGCGACGTTCGAGACGTGGATCGACGCTTCCTTGTTCTTGATGCCGCCCTGCGGGTCGAGTTGGCTCGGGCGGGTGTGGCGCTGGACCACGTTGATGCCCTCGACGACGACGCGGTTCTCGGTCGGCAGGACGCGCAGGACCTGGCCGGTGCGGCCCTTGTCCTTGCCCGTCAGCACGACGACGCGGTCGCCCTTCTTGATCTTCGCGGCCATGGTTACAGCACCTCCGGGGCCAGCGAGATGATCTTCATGTGGTTCCGGGCGCGCAGCTCGCGCGGCACCGGGCCGAAGATCCGGGTGCCGACCGGTTCGTTCTGCTTGTTGACGATGACGGCCGCCGACTTGTCGAAGCGGATGACCGAGCCGTCCTTGCGCTGGATGTCCTTGGCGGTGCGCACGACGATGGCGCGCACGACGTCGCCCTTCTTCACGCGGCCGCGCGGAATGGCTTCCTTCACCGAGGCGACGATGGTGTCGCCGATCGAGGCGTAGCGGCGCTTGGAGCCGCCCAGCACCTTGATGCACATGACCCGGCGAGCGCCCGAATTGTCGGCCACCTCCAGGTTAGTTTGCATCTGGATCATGGGATCCGATCCTTCTCAGATTACGACGCCGGAGCGGCGAGGACTTCCCACCGCTTCAGCTTGGACTTCGGGGCGCACTCGACGATGCGGGCCACGTCGCCGACCTTCAGCGCGTTGGCCTCGTCGTGGGCGTGGTACTTCTTGGACAGACGCACGGTCTTCTTCAGAACCGGGTGCAGCAGGGTCCGCTCGACCTTGACGACGACGGTCTTGTCGCCCTTGTCGGAGACGACGACGCCTTCGAGAATTCGCTTCGGCATGGTCTTTCCTTACGCGGCCGGCTGCTTGGTGCGCAGCAGGGTCTGCAGGCGGGCGATGTCCTTGCGGACTTCACCCACGCGGTGGGTCTTCTCGAGCTGGCCGGTGGCGGCCTGGAAGCGCAGGTTGAACTGCTCCTTCTTCAGCTTCAGCAGCTCGTCGGACAGCTGGTCCGGGGTCATGGCCCGGAAGTCGGCGATCTTGGTCATGCCGCTTGCTCCGAATGGGCGACGCCGGCGTCGATACGGGTCACCACCTTGGTGCGCACCGGCAGCTTGGCGGCGCCCAGGCGCAGCGCCTCGCGGGCGATGTCGTCCGGCACGCCGTCGATCTCGAACATGATGCGGCCCGGGGCCACGCGGGCGGCCCAGTGGTCGACCGCGCCCTTGCCCGAACCCATCCGCACCTCGGCCGGCTTGCCGGAGACCGGCACGTCCGGGAAGATGCGGATCCACACCCGGCCCTGGCGCTTCATCTGGCGGGTGATCGCGCGGCGGGCCGCCTCGATCTGACGCGCCGTGATGCGCTCCGGCTCCATCGACTTCAGCCCGTACGAGCCGAAGTTCAGCGAGAAGCCGCCCTTGGCCGAACCGTGGATGCGGCCCTTGAAGGCCTTGCGGTACTTGGTCTTCTTCGGTTGCAGCATGACTTAGTTCTCACGTCCCCGGTCGCGACGCGGACCGCGGTCGCCGCGGGGGCCGCCGCGCTCGCGGCCTTCGTTCGAAGACGGGCCCGAGGCTTCCTGGGCCCAGCGCTTGTCCTGGGCCATCGGGTCGTGCTCGAGCACCTCGCCCTTGAAGACCCACACCTTCACACCGATGATGCCGTAGGTCGTCTTGGCCTGGATGAAGCCGTAGT
>JBKBUS010000316.1:0-3067 GCA_046290035.1 Brevundimonas sp. | reverse complement strand
GGGGGGGGGGCGTGCGGCGCGGGTGGCGGGCGCGGCCTCCCCGCGCTGGCGCCTGTTGCGCCGCGCCGCCCGGGGCCCGCCCGCCGCCCGGCCGGCCGCGACCGGCCCGGGCGCCGGCCCGGCGCTGGCGGGCGGGCAGGGGGAGGTGCTGCTGATGCTGACCCGCGCCGGCTGGTCGAACCCCGAGGGGGCCCCGCGCGCCTCGCTTCAGCGGGTGGCCTATGTGCTGACGGACGGGCGGCTGGAGCGGCGGGTCTGGCGCGGGGTCGACTCGCTCGAACCGCCCCTGGCTCAGGTTCTGCTCGAGGACGCCCGCGACGTCCGGATCACCTTCGTCGCCAGCGGCCGCACCTATCCTTCGTGGCCCGCCGGAGAGCCTCGCGCCCTGCCGGACGCGGTGACGCTGGAGCTGACTGCGCCCCGCTTCGGCCGCACCACCCAGTGGTTCCTCGTCGGGGGCGGGCCGGGATGATCCGTCCAAGGAGAACCCGCGAGGGCGCGGCGCTGCTGGTCGTCCTGATCCTGGTCGCCATCCTGTCGATCGTGGCGGTGGTGGTGCTGGACGACGTGCGCTTCTCCATCCGCCGGGCGCAGAACGTGGAGGTCCAGACCCAGAGCCAGTGGATCGCGCTGGGCGCCGAGCGGCTGGCGCGCCGCCGCATCCGCCAGCTCGTGACCGCCGACGCCGGCCGCACCCCCGCGCCGGATCAGTGGGACGGCCGCCGCTTCGACTTTCCGATTGAGGGCGGCTCGCTCAGCCTGACGGTGCGCGACGGCCAGTCCTGCTTCAACCTGAACGGCGTGGTCGAGGGCGCGCCGGGCGCCTGGCTTCCGAACCCGGTCGGCCAGGCCCAGTTCGGCGCCTTCCTGCGCGGGATCGGCGTCTCGGCGCCCGGCTTGGCCGAGGCTGTGACCGACCGCATCACCGCGTCGGGCGCCCTTCTGGTCGAGCCGTCGGAGCTGCGCGCCTTGCCGTCGATGGACGAAGCGACCTACCGGCGTCTGCGGCCCTTCGTCTGCGCTTTGCCGGTGGCCGAACTCAGCCGTTTCAACGTCAACAGCCTGACGCCGGACGATGCGCCGCTCCTGGCCATGCTGGCGCCGGACCAGTTGACCTTGGATGCGGCGCGAAGCGCCATCGCCGCGCGGCCCGCCGGAGGCTGGGCCGACATCGACGCCTTCTGGGCGAGCCCGGCGCTGGCGGCGCTGGCGCTGACCCAGGCCGAGCGGGAGCAGGCCACGGTGGTCACCCGCTACTTCGACTTCGACGCCCAGGTGGCGTGGGCCGGGGGCGAGGCCAGCCGCTCCGGGTTGATCGAGGTCGGTCGCGACGGGCGGGTGCGCTCGGTCCTGTCGCGCTGGGCCCCAGCGGACTGAGCGCAAACAGAAACGCCGCCGGCGGGTGCCGGCGGCGTTCCGTGTCAGGCCAAAGGGGGCCGGATCACTTGACCAGGTCGAAGCGGTCCAGGTTCATCACCTTGGTCCAGGCCTTGGCGAAGTCGCGCGCGAACTTCTTCTGCGCGTCGGCGGCGGCGTAGGCTTCGGCGATGGCCCGCAGCTGCGAGTTCGAGCCGAAGATCAGGTCCACGCGGGTGCCCGTCCACTTCAGCTCGCCGGTGACGCGGTCGCGGCCCTCGAAGACCTCTTCGGTCTCGTCGGTGGCCTTCCAGACCGTATCCATGGCCAGAAGGTTGACGAACACGTCGTTGGTCAGCTGGCCCGGACGGTCGGTGAACACGCCGTGCTTGGAGCCGCCGTGGTTCGCGCCAAGCGCCCGCAGGCCGCCCACGAGCACCGTCATCTCCGGCGCGGTCAGCGTCAGCAGCTGCGCCCGGTCCACCAGCAGCTCCTCCGGGGTCAGGCGGAAGCGCTTGCCCTGGTAGTTGCGGAACCCGTCGGCCATCGGCTCCAGCACCGAGAAGCTGTCGACGTCGGTCTGGTCCTGGGTGGCGTCGGTGCGGCCCGGGGTGAAGACCACCTCGACCGGATGACCAGCGTCCATCGCGGCCTTCTCGACCGCGGCGGTGCCGCCCAGCACGATCAGGTCGGCGATCGAGACCTTCTTGCCGCCGTTGGCGGTGGCGTTGAAGTCGGCCTGGATGCCTTCCAGCACCTTCAGAACCTTGGCCAGCACCTGGGGCTCGTTCGCCGCCCAGTCCTTCTGCGGGGCCAGGCGGATGCGGGCGCCGTTGGCGCCGCCGCGCTTGTCCGAGCCGCGGAAGGTCGAGGCCGATGCCCAGGCGACGCCGACCAGTTCGGCGGTCGACAGGCCTGAGGCCAGGATCTTCTTCTTCAGGACGTCGATGTCGCCCGCGTCGATCATGGCGTAGTCGGCCGCCGGGATCGGATCCTGCCAGATCAGGATCTCGCTCGGCACCTCCTTGCCCAGGTAACGGGGCAGCGGGCCCATGTCGCGGTGGGTCAGCTTGAACCAGGCGCGGGCGAAGGCGTCGGCGAACTCGTCCGGGTTCTGATGGAAGCGGCGCGAGATCTTCTCATAGATCGGGTCGACCCGCATCGCCATGTCGGCGGTGGTCATGATCGGGGGGTTGCGCTTGCCCGGTTCGTGGGCGTCCGGAACCAGGGTCTGGGCCTCCGGCTCCTTCGGTTGCCACTGGTGCGCGCCGGCCGGGCTCTTCACCAGCTCCCACTCATGGCCGAACAGGGTGTCGAAGTAGCCCATGTCCCACGTCGTCGGCGTAGGGGTCCAGGCGCCCTCGATGCCCGATGTGATCGTGTGGCCGCCCATGCCCGTCCCGTGGGTGGAGTGCCAGCCCAGGCCTTGCGCGGCGATGTCTGCGCCCTCCGGCTCCGGACCGATCAGGCGGGCGTCGCCCGCGCCGTGGCACTTGCCGAAGGTGTGGCCGCCGGCGACCAGGGCGACGGTCTCCTCGTCGTTCATGGCCATGCGCGCGAAGGTCTCGCGGATGTCGCGGGCCGAGGCCGCCGGATCCGGGACGCCGTCCGGGCCTTCCGGGTTGACGTAGATCAGGCCCATCTGGACCGCCGCCAGCGGGTTCTCCAGCTCACGCTCGCCGGAGTAGCGGCTCGAGGCGTGCTTGGAATC
>JBKBUS010000315.1:0-3069 GCA_046290035.1 Brevundimonas sp. | reverse complement strand
TGACCTGGTCGGTCCGGTCGACCTTGGAGCTGCTCAGGTCAAGCGAGACGCTCCAGGTGTCGGACAGGTCGTATTCGATGTTCAGGCCCAGCGAGGTCGTTTCGGCCTCACGGGTGTTCACGTCGTTGCGGACGACGCCGCGGATGCCGTCGAAGGTCGCCTGGGTGATCAGGCCGTCCTCGACGGTGCTGCTGCCGGCGCGGAGCTGCTCGCCCCTGCCCGAGTCGCCCCACCAAAGCGGAATCTCGATGCCGCGCAGGATCTGGGTGTTCTCGAACTCGGAGTAGAAGAGGTCGCCGGTCACGCGGAGCCGGTCGGTCGGGGCCCATTCGACCACCCCCATGACGCCGGTGCGTTCGATCAGACCCGACTGGGCGTAGGGCTTGGCGCCGCCCAGGATCAGGTTGCCGATGGCGTCGGCGTAGGGCGTCGGGTTGGCGGAGATGTAGCCCGGCCCGGCGTCGACCGTGGGATAGCCCCAGGCGTTGTAGCGCTCGTTCTGATACGGCGTCTCCATGTAGGCGACGCCGAGGGCGACGCCGAGCGTGTCGTCCATGAACTGGTCGACGAAGGAGGCGCTGAAGCGATGGCCGGTGTCCTCGGCGCCCGCGTTCAGCGAGCCGAGGTCGTTCCATTCGTAGCGGTAGTTGATCGCGCCGGCGCGGCGGCCGTACTCCAGCGGACGGACGGTCTGGAGGTCGGCGGTGCCGGCCAGGCCCTGGGCCGCAAGCGCCGCGTCGGGCGTCTTGTAGACGATCACGCCCGACAGCAGCTCCGACGGGAACTGGTCGAACTCGACGCCCCGGTTGTCGCCGGTGGTGACCTGCTCGCGGCCGTTGAGAAGGGCGGTGGTGAAGTCCGGGCCGAGGCCGCGGATGGAGATCACCTGGGCGCGGCCGTCGATGCGCTGGGCGGCGAGGCCCGGCAGGCGCGCCAGGGATTCGGCGATGGACTGGTCGGGCAGCTTGCCCAGGTCCTCGGCGGCGATGACCTCGACGATCGAGGTCGCCTCGCGCTTCTCGGCGATGGCGGTCTCCAGCGAGGCCGCGATGCCGGTGATGACGATCTCTTCGACCTCGGTGGCGTCCTGCGGGTCCTGCGCGGACTGGGCCAGCGCGGGGGTGGCCCCGCAAATGGCGATCAAGGCGGCGCCGGCCAGCAGGCGGGCGCGCGACGGGGTTCTCATGGCCTTCTCATCCTCCCTGGTGACCATCCGCCTTTTTGAATGCGGCAGGCCTATCACCGCAAAAGAACGCAAAAATCTGCGCAACTTGCAAACGGATTTCGCCGCCTCGTCATAAAGTCGCCGTGATCTGGTCACGCTCAGTTTCAGAAAACAGTAGGTTAGACAATTAGTTAGCAAAAATGACACAGGCGTAATCCGAAATTTGACGGCTTGACAGTCCTCGGGGGTCTCCGCAAAACTTTGCACAAGACGGCCGCAGGGCCGCGTCGTGGGAGGAGTTCGCATGCCCTTGAGTCGCGCCCGGCGCGTCCGTTTCGCCTCGGCCGCCGCGACGGCGGCTCTGGCGATCGCCGTTTCAGCCCGCATCGCCCCGGCCGCGGCCCAGGAGGCCTCGTTCCGCGACCGGCTGCCCGAGGACGAGGTCGTGTACTTCGTGCTGCCGGACCGGTTCGAGAACGGGGACCCGGCGAACGACCAGGGCGGCCTGACGGGCGATCGCCTCGTGACCGGCTTCGATCCGACCCACAAGGGCTTCTACCAGGGCGGCGACCTGGCCGGGCTGATCCGGCGGCTGGACTACATCCAGGGCCTGGGCGCCACGGCGATCTGGCTGGGGCCGATCTACAAGAACAAGCCGGTGCAGGGCGCGCCGGGGCGGGAGTCCGCCGGCTATCACGGCTACTGGATCACCGACTTCACCCAGGTGGACCCGCACTTCGGCACGAACGCCGAGATGGAGGCCTTCGTCGCCGCCGCCCACGCGCGCGGCATGAAGGTCTATCTGGACATCATCACCAACCACACCGCCGACGTGATCCGCTATCGCGAGTGCTATCAGGCGCCGTGCGAATACCGGTCCCGCGCGGACTATCCGTACCAGACCCGGGGCGGCGTCGACGGCGCGCGGATCAACCCCGGCTTCATGGGCGACGGCCCGGAGCATCAGACGGCTGAGAACTTCGCCCGCCTGACCGACCCGAACTTCGCCTACACCCCCTTCGTGCCGGAGGCCGAAGCGGACGTGAAGGTCCCCGCCTGGCTGAACGATCCGATCCTCTATCACAATCGGGGCGACAGCGACTGGCGCGGGCCCGAGACGGTGACGATGGGCGACTTCGCCGGGCTGGACGACCTGATGACCGAGAACCCGCGCGTGGTTCAGGGCTTCATCGAGATCTTCGGCGGGTGGATCGACCGGTTCGGGATCGACGGCTTCCGCATCGACACCGCCAAGCACGTGAATCCGGAGTTCTGGCAGGCCTTCGTGCCGGCGATGCAGGCGCGGGCCGAGGCGCGCGGCATCGAGAACTTCCAGATCTTCGGCGAGGTCTATGAGTTCCAGCCGGGCGCCCTGGCTCGGTTCACGCGGGTGGACCGCTATCCCTCGGTGCTGGACTTCGCTTTCCAGGGCGCGGCGGTCGAGGTGTTCGGCAAGGGGGCCGGCACCGACGTGCTGGAGCGGCTGTACTTCCAGGACCCCGTCTATGCCGGCGGGGCCGAGGCGGCGCGGCGGCTGCAGACCTTCCTGGGCAATCACGACATGGGCCGCTTCGCCCGCTTCGTGCGCGAGGCGCAGCCGGACGCGAGCCCCGAGGAGATCCAGCGCCGGGTGGAGCTGGCCCATGTGCTGCTCATGACCGGGCGCGGCTCGCCGGTGATCTACTACGGCGACGAGCAGGGCTTCGCCGGCGACGGCGGCGACCAGGATGCGCGCGAGACCATGTTCCCGAGCCGGGTCGCCTCCTACAACGACAACACCCTGGTGGGGTCCGACGCCACGCCGGCGGACGAGAACTTCGACACCGAGGCGCCGCTGTATCGGCTGATCGCCGAGCTGGCGGCGGTGCGCCGGTCGGGGCCCGCGCTGGCGCGGGGCGACCCGG
>JBKBUS010000314.1:0-3072 GCA_046290035.1 Brevundimonas sp. | reverse complement strand
CTGGCGGCGACGGCCGAGGCCTCGACCGTCGATGTCAACGCCCGCCAGACGGTCGGCGCCCCCTCCATGATCGCCCGCGCCCGGCTGGAGGATGACGAGGCGCGCCTGCTGGAGGGCGGGACGGTCGCCAGCGTCGCGAACGGCAACGTCGCAGCGCTCGGCGCGACCAGCGGCCGGGTCACGGGCGTGATCGACCAGACCTCGACGGCGGCATCGGTCGACGCCGGGACGCTGGGCGTGACGCAGTACATCCCCGCCCGCGCCGAGTTCACGGCCCAGGCGCTGGGCAACGCCGTGCAGTCGACCGGGACCGGGGCCTCGAGCGCCGACCTCGAGGTGCGTCAGACGTCGTCAGGCGCGCTGGTCACCGCCGCGACCAGCGCCAACGCCGGCAACGCCTGGGATCTGGCGGGCCGGGCGCGCGCCGCCGCGAACCAGACGGTGATCCACAACGGGGGCGGCTCGGTGGTCACCCGCACCGCCCAGACCAGCCAGTCCGCCGTGGCCGCCTCGTCGCTCGTCACCGCCTACGACTACGGCCGCGCCGAGTCCGCCGCTGAAGCCACGGGCAACGCGGTCGAGGTCGGCAACAACGACCGCTACGTCGAGATCGACAACACTCAGTTCAACGGCGGGGTGGTCGAGGCCGACGCCACCTTCGCGGGCGCCTACGGCTATGACGCCTATGTCGGCGCCAACGCTTCGGGCAACGTCGTGGTCGGCTACGCCTGCGCCGAGTGCGAGGCGACCCTGGTCGCGACCAACGCCCAGACCAACGGCGCCGCCGTGACCGCCACCGCGAACGTGCAGGTCGGCGGGGCCGGCCAGGCGGTCGCGGCCGGCGCGAACGCCGTCGGCAACCGCGCCACCTTCTATGTCACCGGCTCCGGCGACTGACGCCGCTCAGTTCGCCTTGATGAAGTCGGCGATCGCCTCCGCGAGCCCGGCCGAGAGCGGCGCCTCCGTCAGCCGATAGGTGGCCGCGTTCGCCGCCCGGTCCGCCGGGGCGTCGCGCAGCACATGGTTCATGCCCGGGATGACGACGGGCTCCAGCCCCTTCGCCGCCGCCAGCCGTTCGGCGTCTCCGACCGTCACCTGGATGTCGGTCTCGCCCTGCACCACCAGGACCGGACCCTCGTAGCGGCTCAGCTCTTCGGCCGGATCGTGGCTGAACAGGCTGATGAAGAAGGTGTTCAGGGCGGGATTGAACAGTCCGGCGACCCCGGGGTGCACGCCCGTCAGATCTGGCGTCTGGCCGGCCTCCAGGGCGGCGATGATCGCATCGACCTGGCCCATGATCGGCGCATTGGCCGGATTGGCCGCCAGCTGTTCGCGCAGCACGGTCTGCAGAGGTCGCCCCGGCGCCGACAGCAGCACCAGCCCGCAGGCGTTCGGGTCCGCCTGAACCGCCAAAGTCCCGACCAGCCCGCCCTCGCTATGGCCCAGCACCCAGGCGCAGGGCGCGCCCGTCAGCCGCCGCGCCTCCGCGGTCCAGGCGCGGACGTCCTGGGCGTAGTCCGTCATGCGCACCGCGTTGGGATCCACCGCCGCCGCCGCGCTGGCGAACATGCCCCGCTTGTCGATGCGGATCGAGCCGACGCCATGCGCGGCCAGGGCCTCGGCGAGCCTCTGGTAGGCGCCGCCCGCCACGCCCAGGGGGCTGTTCCCGTTGCGGTCGGTCGGCCCGGAGCCTGGGATGATCACCACCACCGGCCCCTGCGCGGGGGGCGCGATGAACGATCCGGCCAGCTCCCCCGTCGGCCCGGCGATCGCGACGTCCTGGGAGGCCCGCGCCGAGCCGCCCGCCGCCGTCAACGCCAGGGCGGCGATCGCCGCGCTCAGCATCCTCATCATCCGCCCTCCTGCGTTCGGCCAAACCATAGCGCGCGCTTCGCGGCTGAAGATGAAGTTTTCGTCATTTGGCGAGACCTCCGCCCTCTGCCATGTAAAGCATCCTTGCCTTCAGGGGGTTTCCGATGATCCGTGTTCGCCGTCTTCTGCTTGTCTGCGCCTCGAGCGTAGCCCTGGCGGGGGCCGCCGGCCTGCCCGCCTTCGCCCAAGTCGCGCCGTCCGATCCGTGGCCCCAGGCCTCCAGCGACATTCCCGTCGACACAGCGGTGCGCTTCGGCACCCTGGAGAACGGCATGCGCTACGCGATCCTGCGGAACGCGACCCCGCCCGGTCAGGCGTCCCTTCGCCTGCGCATCGACGCCGGCTCGCTGATGGAGAACGAGGACCAGCTCGGCCTCGCCCACTTCATGGAGCACATGGCCTTCAACGGGACGACCAACATCCCGGAGAACGAGCTGCTGCGCATCCTCGAGCGGCTGGGCCTGGCGTTCGGGGCCGACACCAACGCCGCGACCGGGTTCGACCAGACCTTCTACATGCTGGAGCTGCCGCGCACGAACGACGAGACCGTCGACACCGCGCTGCGTATCATGCGCGAGCAGGTCTCCGAGGCGTTGATGGCGCCGGAGGCCATCGACGAGGAGCGCGGCGTCATCGTGGGCGAGGAGCGCACGCGCAACACGCCGCAGCTGCGGTCGCTGAAGGCCCAGCTGGCCCTGCTGGCGCCGGGTCAACGCATCGCCAACCGCCTGCCGATCGGGGACCTGGAGATCATCCGCACCGCCCCCCGCGAGCGCTTCGTCGCCTTCTACGACGCCTACTACCGCCCGTCGCGCGCGACCATGATCGCTGTGGGCGATTTCGACGTCGACGTCATGGAGCAGAAGATCCGCTCGACCTTCGCCAGCTGGGAGCCGCGCGGCCCCGACGGACCGGAGCCGGACCTGGGCGAAGTGGCCGACCGTGAACCCGAGACCCGCATCCTGGTGGAGCCGGGCATCCAGTCCTCCGTACAGATCAACTTCACCCGCGATCCGGATCTTGATCCGGACACCGTCGCGGAGCGTCGCGACGACACGCTGCGCGGCCTCGGCCTGGCGGTGCTGAACCGGCGCCTGGGGGAGCTGGCGCGCGCGGACAACCCGCCGTTCATCGGCGCCGGGGCCTCCGCCGACACCCTGGTGGACAGCCTTGACCTGGCCAGCGTCTCGGCGGCGTTCA
>JBKBUS010000313.1:0-3072 GCA_046290035.1 Brevundimonas sp. | reverse complement strand
GACCGGCTTCCGGGCCGAGGCGGACGACGCCGACGCCACCACGCCGCGCGCCCCGGTCGTGGCCGTCATGGGCCACGTCGACCACGGCAAGACCTCGCTGCTCGACGCGCTGCGCACCACCGACGTGGCCGCCGCCGAGGCCGGCGGCATCACCCAGCACATCGGCGCCTATCAGGTGCGTCTGAAGGATGGCCAGCGCGTCACCTTCCTGGACACGCCGGGTCACGCGGCCTTCAGCGCCATGCGGGCGCGCGGCGCGAACGTCACCGACATCGTCATCCTGGTGGTGGCGGCCGACGACGGCGTGATGCCCCAGACGGTCGAGGCCATCCAGCACGCCAAGGCGGCGGGCGCGCCCCTGATCGTGGCGGTCAACAAGATCGACAAGCCGGACGCCAACCCGCAGAAGGTCGTCAACGAGCTGCTGCAGCACGAGGTCATCGCTGAAAGCCTGGGCGGCGACACCCAAGTGATCGAGGTCTCGGCCAAGGCTCGCACCAACCTCGACGGCCTGCTGGACGCCATCCTGCTGCAGGCCGAGGTCATGGACCTTCGCGCCAACCCTGACCGTTCGGCTGAGGGCGTGGTCATCGAGGCCAAGCTGGACAAGGGTCGCGGTCCGGTCGGCACCGTACTGGTCAAGCGCGGTACGCTGCGACGCGGCGACATCGTCGTGGCCGGCTCCGCCTGGGGCAAGGTCCGCGCCCTGCTCGACGAGCGCAACGCCCAGCTGAACGAGGCGGGGCCCGCCACGCCCGTCGAGATCCTCGGCCTGGACGAGCCGCCGTCGCCCGGCGAAGTGTTCGCGGTCGTGGACAGCGAGGCCCGCGCGCGGGAGCTGACCGAGTACCGTCAGCGCGTGAAGCGCGAGAAGACCCAGGCCGCCGGCGGCGCCGTGTCGCTGGCCGACATGATGGCCAAGCTCCAGACCAAGAAGGTCAACGAGCTGCCGGTCGTCATCAAGGCCGACGTGCAGGGTTCGGCCGAGGCCATCGTGGGCTCGCTCGACAAGATGGGCAACGAGGAGGTGCGCGCCCGCACGGTCTATTCCGGCGCCGGCGGCATCACCGAGTCGGACGTCAACCTGGCCAAGTCGGCCGGGGCGCCGATCCTCGGCTTCAACGTCCGTGCGTCGAAGCAGGCGCGCGATCTCGCCGAACGCGAGGGCGTGGAGATCCGCTACTACTCGATCATCTACGACCTTCTGGACGACATGAAGGGCGTGCTGTCGGGCATGCTGGCGCCGCTGCAGCGCGAGACCTTCCTGGGCAACGCCCAGGTTCTTCAGGTCTTCGACATCACCAAGGTGGGCAAGGTCGCCGGCTGCCGCGTCACCGAGGGCGTGGTCCGAAAGGGCGCGCGCGTCCGGATCATCCGCGACGACGTGGTGGTGCTGGAGCTGGGCGTGCTCAACACGCTCAAGCGCTTCAAGGACGAGGTCAACGAGGTGCCCTCGGGCCAGGAGTGCGGCATGCAGTTCCAAGGCTTCCAGGACATCAAGGAAGGCGACTATATCGAGTGCTTCACCGTCGAGGAGGTCAAGCGCACGCTTTAGGCGGGCGCTACCGCTCGGCGGGGGGCGCCTCGCTGGACTTCGTTGTCGCCCCGTTTTCGCCCGGTTGAGCGACGAGGGATGAGGTCATGCGTCTGAGCCTCGCCGTCATCGCCCTGTTCCTGGCCGCCGCCGCGCCGGCGAAGGCTGAGACGCGCTTCTTCTCCTACGACCCGGCCGATCGGCTTACGCGGGCGCTGACCGGCGAGCTGACCTTTCAGGTCGACCTCGGGCTGTTCGGTCGTACGACGCTGCGGCGCATCTATTCGACCTCACGGACGGGCTTCGCCGATGTGCGTGTCGGCGGGCCGGACGAGGTCCGTCGGGCCCTGGGCGCCGACGTCGCCGAAACCTCCGTCTATGCGATCAGTCCCGAAGGCCATGGTCGCCCGCTCAGCCGCGCGTTGTGTCCGGGCTCCGAGGAGGCCTGGCTCGTCTTCGCGCCCATCCGCGCCGCCCGCCCGACCAGCGCCCGCGCCGTCGGCCGCTGGAGCGACGGCCGATTCCGGGAATGCGCCCGGCTGAGCTGGACCTTCCGGGGCGAATGGTCGGCGCTGCCCGCCGGTCCGATCGGCGGCCCCTGACGATGACCGGGGGGCTGACACGACTGACCCTGGCCGCGACGTTGGGACTGGCGGCCGGCCTGTGGACCTGGGTCAAGCCGGGGCCGGCCTTCGACGGCCCGCCCGCCGTCGAGGTGCATGTGCTCGACAACGGCTTCCACACCGACCTGGCGGTTCGTCGCGAGGCGCTGGAGGCCCGTGATGGACCGCTTGCCGAGGCCGTTCGCGCCCTGCCGCCGGGACGCTGGGTCCGGCTGGGCTGGGGCGACGCCCGCTTCTTCGTCGACCAGAGCCCGATCCACGAGCGCCTGCCGGACGGGGCCCGCGCCTTCTTCGCACCGGGCAACCCGTCCGTGGTCATGCTGGACCCTGAAGAGATCGACCCACGCCGCTACGCAGATCGACGCGTCACCCTGGAGCTGTCCGCCGACGGGTTCGACGCCTTGGCCGGCCGGGTCGAACGCGCCCTGGCGCTGCAGGACGGAAAGGCGCGGCTGACCGAGGCTCGGCCGGGCGCCGGCGCGCGCTTCTATGCGGGGCGCGAAACGTTTTCGGTCCTCAGGCTCTGTAACCACTGGACCGCCCAGGTCCTGAACGCGGGCGGCGTGACCATTCGACCCGCCGCGTCCATCCTGTCGGGTCAGGTGCTGGCCGCTGCGCGGGTGGACAGCCGGGCCCGTCGGGACTAGACCGCGCGCCTTTCGCCGATCCGCCGGTCCGACCCCGGCGCGCCGAGGAGTTGGCCATGAGCCGCAAACCGAACCATCGTTCCGTCTCGCAAGGTCCTTCCCAACGCCAGCTGCGCGCAGGCGAGCTTATCCGCCATGCGCTGGTGGAGATCCTGCGTGAGGAAGAGATCCACGATCCGGCCATGGAGGGCGTGTCGGTCACGGTCACCGAGGTCCGGCTGAGCCCGGACCTGAAGCACGCCACCTGCTTCGTCAAACTTATGATGAA
>JBKBUS010000312.1:0-3072 GCA_046290035.1 Brevundimonas sp. | reverse complement strand
GAGGGGACCGATGACGCCGCCGGTCAGGCGGATGAACTCCGACCAGTTGGTGCCGAACTGGTAGCTGAGCACCACGCCGGAGACGACGCCCATGCCGAAGCTGAGCGCGAAGATCTTCACCCAGAACAGGTAGAGGGTCTTGAAGACGTCCTTCTTGGTGCGGAGCCACAGACCTTCCAGCACGGCCAGGTAGCTCGCCAACCCGATCGTGAAGGCGGGGAACAGGATGTGGAACGCCACGGTGAAGGCGAACTGCATCCGCGACAGCAGGAGGGCGTCGAAGTCCATCGCTCGGCCTCAATAAATCACCAAGTGCTGAATTAGCACACGATGACAGCCGCGTGACCCAAGCCCGACGATCGGTCGCGCGGCGGCTCGCCGCATCAAACGGCTCAGGCCGCCGGAAGTTCGACCCAGAAGGTGGCGCCCTCGCCCGGCTTGGAGATCACGCCGATGCGGCCGTGCTGCAGCTCGACCAGCCGACGCGCCAGCGCCAGGCCGATGCCGTGCCCTTCGATGCTGGAGCGCTCCAGGCCCAGTCGATTGAACGGCTCGAACAGCTGTGTCTGCTTCTCCGGGGACAGGCCCGGGCCCCGATCGCGCACCTCGATCCGCACGGCGTCCGGCGTGGGCGTGATTACAAAGCGGATTTCGCCGCCGGACGCCGCGTACTTCACGGCGTTAGAGGTCAGGTTGTCGAGCACCTGGGCCAGGCGCTGGCTGTCGGCCTGGGCCATCAGCGTCTCGCTCGCGGCGTCCAGGTCCAGCTTGAGCGCGCTGGCTTCCGGTCGCACGGCCCACGACCGGCGCACGTCCTGCACGATGCCGACGACGTCGGTCGGGCGGAGCTGGACGGAGACGGCCCCGGCCTCGGCCCGCGCGACATCCAGAAGGTCGTGGGCCAAAGCCTCGACCTGGCGGGCCGTCTTGACGAGCATCGTCGCCATTTCGGCCTGCGTAGGCGTGACCGGGCCCAACTGGCCGGACGACCACAGGTCGCCGATGCCGATGACCCCGCCGATCGGGCTCTTGATCTCATGCGCGACGTTGGCGAGCAGACGCGACTTGGCGCCCGAGGCGGCCTCGGCGCGACGCCGCCCGGCCTCGGCCGCCTGAGCCAGGCGATCGCGCTCCTCCAGAACCGAAGACACCAGCAGGGTGGGCAGGCAGCCCAGGACCACGAAGAGCTGAGACACCATCACCTGCTCGGATCGCGTCAGGGTGTCGTCGATAGTGAAGGGGCCATGTCCGTGCATCGTCAATCCGACGGCGATCACCGCCACCATGGCGAGGGCGAACGTGGCGCCGAGCAGACGAAGACGAACGGCGGTGAGGATCAGCAAGGGGGTGAGCAGGAAGCTGATCGGGGCCTGGCTCTGCCAGAAGAGGACGAAGGTCGCGGCGCCCAAGGCGAGCTGGATGGCGACCGTTTCCAGCAGCCGAAGCGGACGCCGCAGCGTGCGCAGCCGCGCGCGGGTCAGGCTCATCGCGAACGGCGTCAGGATGGCGAAACCGAGCGCATGGCCGAACCACCAGGTCTGGAAGGTCTCGGCGAAGGTCTGGCCCTGGACCAAGGTGAGATAGCTCGTGGCGAAGAGACCGGCGGGGATCGGCGCGACCACGGCGGCGCACAGCAGGAAGCGGCTCGCCCCCTCGACGGTGCTGAAGGGATCCAGGCTGGAGAAGCGACGGATCAGGACCAGGGCCGTGACGATCTCGATCAGCTGCGCCGCCGTGAACATCAGCGTCAGGAGCGCGCTGTTGCCGGCCATCAGCTCGCCCGCCGCCACACCGACGGTGATCAGGCCCCCGAAGGCGAGGTCGAAGGCCCGGCCCTTGCCGCCGCGAAGCCAGCAGGCCACCGCGAACGCCGAGGCCCCCCAAAGGGCGGCGACCAGGCCGGCTGACCGCGCGAAGGTGATGCCGAAGAAGACCAGCGCCGCGAGGGTCAGGACGATCAGCAGCGGCGTGGTCGGCCGCGCGAACATCTCCATGCCCTCGGGCAGGCGCGGCGCGGCCCGCGCCGGCCGATCGAGCGAGTAGCTCACCGGCATCGTATCGAGGTCGAGCGTGCGGGGCGAACGCATGGGAGGTTCCTGAACTCCCTTCGCGCTTAACGCGCCTGTCCTAATATCCGCTGAAGGACATCTACCTTAAGTGGACATCAGCCGCGTGAAGGCGGCGACCGCCGCGGCGGGGCCCGCAGGATGCTCCCAGACGCCCGCGCTGACAGCGAGGAAGTCGGCTCCGGCCTCGATCAGGACGGCGGCGTTGTCGACGGCGACGCCCCCGATGGCGACGGACGGGATCTCCATCGTCTCGCGCCAGATGGTCAGGATCTCAGGTTCGGGCCGGTGGACCGTCGCCTTCGTCGAAGTGGGGAAGAAGGCCCCGAAGGCGACGTAGTCGGCGCCGGCTTCCCCGGCCTCCATGGCCAGGTGGCGGCTGTCGTGACAGGTCGCGCCGATCGTGACGTTCGGCCCCAGGATGCGGCGCGCCTGGGCCACCGGCATGTCGTCCTGGCCCAGATGAACGCCGTCGCAGCCCGTCTGCTGCGCCAGGTCGGCACGGTCGTTGAGGATGACCGCGACGCCTCGGGCGTGAGCGATCGGCCGCAGCAGATCGACGGCCCGGCGCAGAGTGTCGTCGTCGGCGGGCTTGAGGCGGACCTGCAGCGCGGCCACGGGACCGGCGTCCAAGGCGGCCTTGAGCGACTCCGCGAACGTCTCCGGTCGCGCCAAGGCCGGCGGCGTGACGAGATAGAGCTGGCAGCGCGGGTCCGACATGCCCCTGCCGTGCGCGGTCGTTCGACACGGGTCAAGAGCCTAGCCCTTGCGCGGTCGCCGCTTCTCTGACGTGATCCGCGGCCTTCGGCGTCGGTGAAGGAGCGTTGCGCATGGCGGTGGTCGAACTCTCGGGGGTCAGCAAGCGCTTCGGCGAGACCGCGGTGCTGGACCGCGTCGACCTTCGCGTCGAGGACGGCGAGGCGGTGGTGTTCGTGGGCCCCTCCGGCTGTGGGAAGTCGACGCTGCTGCGCCTGATCGCGGGCCTGGACGACCCCACCGACGGGGC
>JBKBUS010000311.1:0-3073 GCA_046290035.1 Brevundimonas sp. | reverse complement strand
GACGACGCCGGAGCGGCCGCGCCGCTCGCTGACCAGTTCGACGACCCGCTGGTCGGTGCGGGCGCGCGACGCCGTTGCCTTGCGCTCGGCCGAGAGCTGCAGGTTCGGCCGCGCGAAACTGTCGACGAAGACCCTCGCGTGCTCCAGCCGCAGCGCCTCCAGGATGTCGTCGCGGGTCTTGGGGTCGGCGGTCGCCGTCACCGCCATCCTCGGCACGCCCGGGAAATGATCCGCCAGCCGGCCCAGCGCGCGATAGTCCGGTCGGAAGTCGTGGCCCCACTGGCTGACGCAGTGCGCCTCGTCGATGGCGATCAGGGCGAGGTCGATCTCCTTCAGCCGCTCCAGCATGGCGCCGGCGAACAGCCCTTCGGGCGAGACGTAGAGCAGGTCCAGCGAGCCTTCGCGCGCCATCCCCCAGATGCGCGAGCGCTCCTCCAGGCCGACGCCGGAATCCAGACGGGCGGCCGCGACGCCCTGCTGGCGCAGGGCCTCCACCTGGTCCGTCATCAGGGCGATCAGCGGCGACACCACAAGCCCGACGCCGGGCCGCAGCATGGACGGGATCTGATAGCACACGCTCTTGCCGCCGCCCGTCGGCAGCACCGCCAGCACGTCTCGACCCGCGAGCGCCTCGGCGACGATCGGCGCCTGCAGCCCGCGGAACTCCGCATGGCCCCAGACGCGCCTCAGGGTCTCGCGCGCGGGCGCAAGCGGGTCCGGGTGGGAATCGAAGGACATCGTCCGTATGTGCCCGACGCGGGCGCGCGGCGCCACCGCGACACGCGAGCTTAACCGGTCGATGGTAGCGTCACCGTCGTTGGAGACGCGTATGTCCGTACAGGCCGAACTGCGATCGATGGAGCCGACGCCGCGCACGGACGCGGACGCCGCGCCGTTCCCGTCGCGCTTCGCGCACGCGGCCGAGGACATCGCCGCCTTCTTCGATGTCTCGGTCGACATGCTCTGCATCCGCGACATGGAGGGGCGGCTGCGCACCCTCAGCCGTTCGTGGGAGACCACGCTGGGGGTTCCGCTGGAGGAGCTGGAGCGGGTGCCGCTGGTCACCCTGATCCATCCCGAGGACATCGAGCCGACCCGACGGACCATGGAGATCGCCAACGCCGGCGGCCAGGTGGCGGGCTTCGTCAACCGATATCGCCGCCGCGACGGGACCTATCGCCACCTCGAGTGGTGGGCCCGGCGCAAGGGCGACCTGATCTATGGGGTCGCGCGCGACGTCACCGACCGCCTGCGGCTGGAGGCCGAGCGCGACGCCGCGCTGAGGGCCGCCGAGGCGGCCAGCCAGGCCAAGACCGATTTTCTGGCGAACGTCAGCCACGAGATCCGCACGCCTCTGAACGGCGTCATCGGCATCGTCGACGCCCTGTCGCGGACGGAACTGACACCCCATCAGGCGGAGCTGGTCTCGCTCGTGGCGACCTCTGGGGCCACCCTCGAGGCCTTGGTGTCGGACCTGCTGGACGTGGCCAAGATCGAGGCCGGGCGCATGGAGCTGGAGCCCCGGCCCTTCGTGCCGGACGAGGTGTTCGCCCCCATCCTCGAGACCTTCCGGCTGAAGGCCGAGGGCAAGGGACTGACGCTCCACGTCGAGAGCTGGGGCCTTCGACAGACGCTCTTGGGCGACGGGCCGCGCATCGCCCAGGTGCTGACGAACCTCCTGTCCAACGCGGTGAAGTTCACCGGCGACGGATCGGTGACGGCGCGGCTGGCGTGCCAGGACGGCGTTCTGCGCATCGAAGTCAGCGACACCGGGGTGGGCTTCGACCCGGAGGCCGCGGGCTTCCTGTTCCAGCGCTTCAGCCAGGCGGACGCCAGCATCACCCGCAGGTTCGGGGGAACGGGGCTCGGCCTGTCGATCTGTCGCTCGCTCGTCGAACTCATGGGCGGGACCATCGAAGCGCGCTCGGCGCCCTTCCGCGGGGCGACTTTCGATGTTCGCATACCTCTGACGACGGCCGAGGCGGATGAACGCGACGGGGACCAGGCGGCGAACGACGCCGGAACCCTGGTCGGCCGTCGCGTCCTGTTGGCGGAGGACCATCCGGTCAATCAGCGGGTCGTCCAGCTGATCCTGGAGAGCCAGGGCGTCGAACTGGTGATCGTCCAGGACGGGCAGGCGGCGCTCGAGGCGCTGGACGCCGCCGACTTCGATCTCGTTCTCATGGACATGCAGATGCCGGTGATGGACGGCCTGACCGCCACCCGGATGATCCGCGAGCGCGAAGGCGCGCTAGCGCGATCCCGCACCCCCGTTCTGATGCTGAGCGCCAACGCCATGGCGGAGCATCGCGCGGCGGCCGAGGCGGCGGGCGCCGACCGGCACCTCGCCAAGCCCATCACGGCGGGACCCCTGCTGACCGAGATGCTCGCGGCGCTGGCCGATCAGGTCTGAAGCGCGCCGGGCGTCACCCGGACGAACTGAGCCCGGCCCCTGAGCGCCGAGAACAGATCCTCTTCTGTGCCGGTCATGAAGGCCTGCAAGCGAAGCCGGTGGATCTCGTCGAATAGGGCCGCGCGACGCGCCTCGTCTAGGTGCGCGGGCGCCTCATCCAGCAGCAGCAGCGGTCGCGCCGTCTGCTCGCGCAGACGCGCGGCCTGGGCGAGGATCAGGTTCAGCACCAGGGCCTTCTGCTCTCCGGAAGAACCCTCGGCCGCCGGCCGGCCCTTGGCGCGATGAATGGCGGTGAGGTCCGTCCGGTGGGGGCCGTAGAGCGATCGGCCCGCCGCGCTGTCCCGGGCGCGGGCGGCCCTGAAGCCGACCCTCAGAACCCGTGCG
This sequence comes from Brevundimonas sp., assembly GCA_046290035.1. Lineage (GTDB taxonomy): Bacteria > Pseudomonadota > Alphaproteobacteria > Caulobacterales > Caulobacteraceae > Brevundimonas. The sequence continues at coordinate 276 of JBKBUS010000311.1, read as the reverse complement.
ATCCCGTCGAGGTCCGCGCCCTCGGCCGCCATTCGCTCCGCAGGGCCGTCAAGGCCCAGGTCGGCCTGGGGAAAGGGGCGATCGGCGCGGGCGTCCACCTCACCCTGGAGCGCCGACAGGGCGCTGGCGCGAGAGAGGGCGGCTTGGGCCCCGCTGTCGGCCAGCCGCGCCTCCAGGGCGTCCAGCCACACCGCATCCGCCCGGCCGCTCTCGGCGGCCTCCATCAGCAGGCGCAGCCGCTCACGCAGCGCCTTTTCATAGGCGGCGACGCTGGAG
>JBKBUS010000010.1:0-14640 GCA_046290035.1 Brevundimonas sp. | reverse complement strand
CCACGCGGGGCGGATCGCGAGAACACCGCCGGCAGGGCGGGCGCGATAAGCAGGGCCGCCCCTATCCACACCCCTGCGCCTGCGAGAGGATTCACCTCGAACGCGGTTTGAAGAATGCCATCGACGAATGGCGCGGCGGCGACGCGATCCGGAACGACCAAGGTCCAGCCGAACCCGGCTGCGGCGGCCGCGGCCGACAGCCCTACCCAGCGGCTTGGTTCGGCGGCGACCAGGACGACGAGCGTCAGCGCGAACGCGCCGGCCATGCCACGGTCCGGTTGAGCGGCCAGCGCAGCCGCCGCGAGGGTCATCCCAAGAGCGCCGGCCGCGTCAGGCTTGCGGGCGAACAGCACGAGCATGGCCGGGACGGTGATCAGGCTGACCTGCAGCGTGAACGGCCCGACCGCGGCCCACCGCGACGCACCCTCCACGGAGACGCCGAACAGGGCGGTCAAGACGAGCGGGGCCGACAGCAGGAGCACGGCCAGGCCTCGCGCCGATCGCCCGCCGCCGCCGCCAAGTCCAAACCAGACCGCGGCCCCGATGACCAGCGCGCCCAGATTGACCGCCGACATGGCGAAGGGCGCCCCCGCCGCAGCCAGATAGCCCGCGCCGAGCAGCACCGCTCCGGCGCCGCAGGCCAATCCCAGCAACCGGGGGCGGTACAGGGCGTCCTGCACGGTCGTGCCTGGATGTCCGTCCGCGACCGATGTGGCGGGCCACAGCATCTCCTGAGTTGCAGATCCGAGCGCGGCGATGCGGATGCGCAGGGCGGCGACGAGGCAGCCTGCGGCGAATCCCAGCGCCTTGTCGCGAGGCGTCCGGGCGCACTCTTCTTCCATCGCCGCCCCCCACGGCGCGAGATCCTCAGCCAAGAGCCTCACGGCCGCTCCCAGCAGAACACGAGCCAGCTTCGGCGGCCTGCCGCTGTCCGTCATGTCCTCGCCCCTTCGTGGGCCGCATTCATCCGGGCTGGCGGCGCGAAGCGACCGATCGGCCTCCCGGCGTCGCTGACGATCGAAAGGGCGTGCGCCATCACGATCCTCAGGGGCGTCCCGTCCCGGCAGGGCTCCAGCGCGGCCGGTCCCCGGTCGCGACGGCCCCAGGCCGCCAATCTGATCTCAAGGGACCCGCCGGCGTTCGGGCTCATGGCGCCCCCGGAACCCGGTGATGAAGCCGCCGCTGACGTGCTCACGGCGTCACGACCGCAGGCCGCGCCGAGATCTCGGCGGGGTCAGCCGCCAGAACCGACCTCGCCTGCGCCAGCCCCGCGGCCGTCAACCGATAGGCGTGGCGCGGCGGACGGCCCGGCTTGTCCGACGGGCGCCACTCCGCAGCGAGCCAGCCTTTCCGATGCAGACGAATCAGTAGGGGATACAAGGTTCCCGAGGCGACTCCGATCTCCTGTGTGAGGTCATAGCCGTACCGCCATGCCGTGGGCTGCCGAGCCAGGGCGGAAAACAGCAGGATCGTCTGCGCCGAGGGTCGTCGAGCTCGAACCATGCCTCATATCTCTACATATATTGGCCAAAACGCAAGTCACGGCGGCTCACCGGCTTCTCGGACCCAGGCCAACAAGTCCCGAACGTCAAGGGTCGCCTTGACATAACCCGATATATGTAGAGTTTTGTCTCGGCCGAAAGGTTGATGCGTGAAGAGGGGACTGGACATGCTGGTGCGGTTTCGCGGCCTGGCGAAGAGCCCGTGGTTCTGGCTTGGTGCGGTCGTTCTGCTGGCGGGCCTGCTGCATTCCGGCTGGTCCCGGCTGACCCGGCCGTGGGGCGCCCAGGAGGTCGCGTTTCAGCCCGCTCAAGAGAGCTGCGGTACGTCCGGGTCGCTTCGCTACTGCGTGTACCGGGCGGCCCAGGGAACGAACGGCGACGTTCTTTACCATCTCCACGGCCGTGGTCTGGACGAGAAGATCTGGAACGACGACACCTACATGACCGCGCTGTTGCAGGCTCAGTGGCGCGACCTCGGAACACCGCCCCCCACGGTCGTGACGCTGTCTTACGGTCCGACCTGGCTTCTGACGCCGAGGGGCCGGCGAAGCGAGAGCGGCCTGCTGGACGATCTGGTCGGCCGGCTCCCGGAGATCGAGGCGCGAACCGGCCCGCCCCGCCGTCGTCTGCTGGTCGGAGAGTCCATGGGCGGGCTGAATGTCCTCATCCTGGGCCTGTCGCGACCAGGCGCCTTTGATCGGGTCGCCGCCCTTTGCCCCGGGGTCTACATCGACTCGCCGTTCGGAACATGGGCCTCGATGAAGGCGGGCGTTGAGCGCACCGGCGCCAACCCGAAGCTGGCTCTTGGGATCTGGCTTTTGGCGCGACGCTACCTCGCCGACGAGCGTGAATGGCGGCGCATATCGCCGCTCGCTCTCATCGAGCAGGCCGGTCCAGGCTACCCGGCCCTCTATCTGAGCAATGGCCTCTACGACGGCTACGGCAACTACGAAGGCTCCAGACGGCTGGCCGAACGGGCGCGCGAACTCGGCGTCCGAACGGAGTGGCGACCGCTGTACGGCGGCCACTGCGCGACCGACATGACCTCGCTCGCGACATTTCTGGTCAGTGATGCGCGTCGAAGCCCGCCATCCGAGCCGGCCCAGCTGGACCCGTAGGCTCCACCCTCGCGCGCCATCGGGTCGGGCGGGCCAGGATCCGGCCGGCTTTCATCCGCACCCGGCGTTTCCGCTGACATAGAGATCGCGGAGATGAAACCGCCGCGCGACCGAGACATCCCCATACGCCTTCGACACGAGGTCGCCCGACAGGTGGCTGAAGCCCGCAGCCCAGGCCTGCATGAGGCCGGCGGACGTGGTGACGCCGTAGAAGGCCGCGGCCAGTCGCCCCTCGCGGGCGGCCGCCGTAAGGCGGTTCGCGCACCGCCAGTCCGCCTCGCGTTCGCTGGAGGGCGCCCAGACCACGCCGCTGAGCCCCGAGGATCTCCAGTTGGCGACGTCCTCGGGTTGGCGCGTGCGCGCGAGCACGCCTCGAACGAAGGGCTTGATCTGGGTGACGAGCGCCGAGAGCGTCAGCAACGGCAGCGCGTCGGGCACGTCCACCACCTCCACGAAGAGCAGCCGGTCGGCGCCGTGCGCCTTCATTCGCGTGAGCTGGGCGATGACTCGCGTCCGGGCGCTCGAATGGGTGAGCCCGCCGAAGGCGATGGGCAGATGCAGCGCCGGCGGGGGGCCTTCCGACCCGGCCCACACCTCCTCGGCGAAGGCCATGGCGCGCAGGGCCAGCTCCAGGTGACAGCGCGCCGAGAGGTCCTCAGGGTCCGGCGGCCGCAGTTCGCCCGCGGCCGAGACCTCCAGGACCACCGATCGGATCAGGAAGGCCGCGACGGCGCCCTTTCGGACATTCCAGACGGGCTGCAGATAGAACATCACCCGCAGGCTGGAGGCGTTCGGCCTGGCGACCAGCGCCGCCCTTCGCAGGACCGAGGTGACGCCGAACCGCTCCCACGGCGGGGAGCCGTCCTGGGCGTCCGCGAGGTCGGACGCGCGCGCCCGCGACGCGCGCGCCATTTCATCGGGGGAAACCGCGGTGGCCTCGATCCCGTCGCCTTGAAGGCGGTCGACCACGGAGATGCGGATGTTCTCCGCCTTCACCGCGCCGAGGAAGTAGCTCAGCGTTTCGCGCATCAGCTGACTGGCGCGGCTGAGGGCCGCGACGGCCGACCGCCCCGGCTGGATCAGAATGAAGTCCGCGTCGTTCACCCGAACGATGAAGTCGTCTTCCCGTGCGGTGCGCCGGAACGAGCGGACGACGAAGTCCTCCACCAGGTCCTGGTGACGGCCCCAGCGTTCGCCGACGGCGTCTCGACTGGCGTCGACGGAGATGATGTGCACCAGACCCTGCTCGGCGGCGCGTGCGGCGCCGGCGTCCCGCAGCACGTCGCAGATCGATGATGACAGTCGGGTCGCTAGCTGCACGGGTCCAGGGCGCGGCGCACGAACGCCGCCGTCTCCTCGGTCAGCACGATCAGGGCGTCGGCGGCGGTTCCCGCGACGCCTCCGCTCGGCACGACGTCCATCAGCGCTTCCGCCTGGGCGATGATGCGCGCCAGCCGGTTGTTCAGCTCGTGTCGGATGCCGGCGAGATCAGACCCGGCCATCGGCGTCGGCCTTCATGAACAGCGCCTGCGCGGCGTCGGTCAGTTCCTGCGCGCGAAACGGCTTGGCGAGCACGCCGTCGGCCCCGAGGCTCGCGGCCAGGGCCAGGAACTCGCCGGCCGGGGTCTGCCCCCCGCCGGAGATGGCCAGAACCGGCACCGAGGGGCGCGCCGCCTTCATGGACATCAGGGTCTCGATGCCCTCGCGCTCCGGCATGATGATGTCGGTGACGACCAGATCGGGCGAGGCGCCGTTGAACCGCCTGAGCCCTTCGGCGCCGTCCGCGGCGACCAGAACCGTAGCGTTCGACTTCCTGAAGGCTCGCGCCATGGCCTCGCGCAGCAGGGGCTCGTCCTCGATCACCAGCACCGTACGACCGGCGAGCAGGTCAGCCATGGCGACGCTCCAGGACTCTCGGTGTCAGGACCGCCTGCGGCGGGCTCACCGCAATCGCGATGCTAGGCTTCATGATCTGTCCCCCGACAGTTGACTTCGCTCCCCAGCTTGGGCGACGGCCCCGAAAAGGAACAGACGGTGATTCTACGGTAGCGCCCCCTACGCCTGGTCCAGAACCCGCCGGAGGGCGAGGGCCAGGTCGCGCCGACGATACGGCTTCGGAAGCAGATGGACGCCCTCGGGCAGACGCCCGGCCTTGAGGAGGGCGTCCTGAGAGTACCCGGAGGTGAACAGTACCTTCAGCGCGGGCCGCAGAGCGGCGGCGCGAGCGGCGAGCTCCTGACCGTTCATGCCGCCCGGCATCACGACATCGGTGAAGAGCAGATCGAGGTCTTCCGGCATCAGCGCGAGCGCTTCGGCCGCATCCTGCGCGGCCGTGACCTCATAGCCCAGGGCGCGGAGCTGCCCGACGAGGTTGACGCGCAAAGCCGGGTCGTCCTCGACCAGCATGATGTGTTCGCCGCCGCCTGACGCCACCGGCGGTTCGCGCACGAGTGCGGGGGCGGACGTTTCGCGATGCCCGATGCTGGGGAAGAAGAGCTCGATCGTGGAGCCGTGGCCTGGGGATGAGCGAATCTGGGCCTCCCCGCCGCTCTGGCGGATGAAGCCATAGACCATGGACAGCCCCAGCCCGCTGCCCTTGCCGACGGGCTTGGTGGTGAAGAACGGTTCGAAGGCCCGATCGACCACCTCCTGCGGCATGCCTTGACCCGTGTCCGTGACCGCCAGGCGGACGCAGGGTCGGCCCAGGCTCGCGGGGCAGTCGTTCGCCGCAAGGTTGCTGAGGCTGATCAGCAGCCTTCCGCCTCCAGGCATCGCGTCGCTGGCGTTGATCGCGAGGTTGAGCAAAGCCACCTCCACCTGCCCGGCGTCGGCCTCGACGGACCAGAGTCCCTCCGGCGCCTCCAGCTCGATCTCGATGTCCTTCGACAGCGTGCGCTGAAGGAATGGCATGAGGTTGCTCAGCAGTGCGCTGAGGTTCAGCGTCCTGGGGCTCAACGGCTGGCGACGGGCGACGGCGAGCAGGCGGTTGATCAGCTCGGCCCCGCGTTCCGCCGCCTGCAGGTTCATCAACGCGAGTTCCCGAAGTTGCGGATTGTCGCCGACGCCGTCCAGCAGTCCCTCCGAGTTCTGCACGATGACCGTCAGAAGGTTGTTGAAGTCATGCGCGACGCCGCCCGTCAGCTGCCCGACGGCGTCGAGCTTCTGCGACTGACGCACGCTCTCTTCCAGCTCGCGTCGCTCGGTGATGTCCAGCATCGAGCCGAGCGCCCGCGTCGCCCGCCCCGACGGGTCGCGAATGATGAAGCCGCGGTCCGTCACGATCGCATAACGGCCGTCGGAGCGCGCGAAGCGGTACTCGGCGCGCCAGATGGTCTCGGTGGACGCGATCGTCTGCACGAAGCCCTGGTGCACCCGCTCTCGGTCCTCCGGGTGGATATGAGCCACCCAGAAGTCGATCGTGTTCTGCTCGGGCTGCGGCTCGTGGCCGAAGAGATTCTTGAGGTTGTCGTTCCACCACAGCGCATCGCCCTCGACGTCCCAGTCCCAGACGACATCGTTGGTCGCCCGGGCGAGCAACCGGAAGCGATCTTCGCTGACGCGGGTAGCTTCCTCCGCGCGCCGACGCGCGGTGACGTCCCGCTGGACCGAGACCCAGTGCGTGTACCAGCCGCGGTCGTCGGCGATGGGAACGATGTCCATCTCAACCCAAAAGGGGTCCCCTGAGCGGGTGTAGTTCACCAGCTCCGCACGGACGGGCTCCCAGCGCTCGAGGGCGTGCCGGATGCGGTCCAGCTCCGAACGGGAGGTCGCGGGCCCCTGCAGGAGATGCGGTGTCCGCCCGATGATCTCCTCTTTCGCGTATCCAGTGAGACGAACGAAGGCGTCGTTCACATACACGACCTTGGGGCCGCCCTCGCTGCGCTCGATCGGTTCCGCCTCGGTGATCAGCACCACGTCGTTAAGCCTAGATACCGCCTGATCCAACAGCCGGAGCCGGGTCTGGGCCGCCCGCTCATCCGTCACGTCCCGGAAATAGACGGTCGCGCCTGCCTCGGATGGATAGATGGTGGATCGATACCAACGCCCGGTCGGTTCCAGTCGCTCGGTCAGCTCCTGGGTCCGTCCGCTGGAGGCGGCCGCTCTCAGCCCGGCCTCGAACAATGTGCCTTTCGCTTCCGGGAAGGCGCTCCAGATCGCCTTGCCGAGAAGGTCGGCGCGGTCGCGCTCGAGATACTGGGCCGCCCGGCCGTTCAGGAACGTGAACCGGTCCTGCTTGTCCAGGGTGAAGAAGCCGTCGCTGATGCTCTCCAGGACGCGGGTGCGTTCGCGCTCCATCTGGACGAGGCGGGTCACGTCACGGGCCGAGACCAGTCGCGCCGGGCGGCCTTGGTGCGTCACCAGGTGCGAGACGATGTCGACGTGGATCTCCCGCCCGTCGCGGGTGAGGTGACGCCAGACCCCGGAGCTGTCGATGACGTCGGCGACGGCCGCGAGCTGGACCTTTAGACGCTCGACCTCGGACGGCGGCCGAATGTCCGCAAGCGTCATGGCCAGAAACTCCGATCTCGACCAGCCGTACTTGCGCTGAGCGGCGTCGTTGACGTCCAGAAACGCGAGCGTCTCGGTGTCGTAGATCCACATCGGATCCGGGTGGGCGTGGAACAGGGCGTCGTGCGGGTTGAACTCGTCCAAGGCGGTCACGCATCCACAATCTCTTCGGAAAGGCTGGCGCGCCGCCGAGCGTTCCCGCAAGCTCGTAATTCCACGAGGACATGGCTGAGCAACGGTCCCCTTAACGCGGTGCTTACCCCGGAGCGGGCAGGTTCGGCGGCCGATGTACGCGTACCTGGTTGAGGATGACCCGCTCGTTCTGGCGTCGCTCAAGGCGACGTTCGAAGCGCGGTGCGAGGTTCGCGCCTTCACCTCCGCTGAGAGCTTTCTGACCAGCCTTGAAGTTTCCTCGCCAGGGGTGGTGGTGATCGACATCGGCCTGCCGGGCATGGACGGCCAGACCCTGCATGCGCGGCTGGTCGAAACGGGCGCGCCGGTCGCGGTCATCTTCCTGACCGGCCGCGGCGAGGTGCGCCAGGCGGTCGACGCGATGCGGCGGGGGGCGGTCGACTTTCTCTGCAAGCCCGTGCGCCGGGCCGAGCTGCTCGCCGCGTTCGACCGCGCGGTCGTCGCGCTCGCGCGCCTGATCGAAACCCGTGACTGCCGGACCAGGCTGGCGCGCCTCACCGAGCGCGAGCTCGAGATCCTGCGCAACCTGGCCACCGGCGCGCCGAGCAAGTGCATCGCTCATGAGCTCGGCATAAGCGCCCGGACGGTGGAGATGCATCGGGCCCGCATCTGCGCCAAACTGGGCGTTCCCACGGCCGCGGCCGTCGCGCTCGCATGCGAGGTCGGCCTGGTCCACTTCGCCATGACGGCGGCCTCGGCGGCCTAGGGCGTCCAGGCTCCGCCCCACGGCGGCGCGCCGTGGGTCCCGCGCGCGGAACTTGGAGACGCGTCTCGCGCCGCGGCCTCGTTCGCCTGCCGGATAGTTCCGTTGGGGGGGGCGGCGCGAGCGGAGCCTCGCATCGTGTCCGTCGCGGCCGGGCCTAAGCGTCGCCGCCGACGATGCTCGCGACCACGGCCAGAAGCTGAGCCTCCCCATAGGGCTTGTTGATGTACGCGTCGTAGCCGGGCTGTTCGGGAAGACCGTCTTCGGGAATGGAGGTCGCGAGGATGATCGGATGCATGTAGCCGCCCCGGCGCAGCTCACGAATGAGGTCCAATCCGGACATTCGCGGCATCATATAGTCCGTGATGATCAGCTCTGGCTGGTCCTGGCGGGCGATCTGAAGGCCTTCGACACCATCCATGGCCAGGGTGACATGGTATCCCGCACCTTCGAGGGCGATACTCGCGACGAGGCCGATCAACGCCTCGTCTTCGACAAGCAGAATGCGCAGCATGATCAGCCGGCCTCCGGCTCGACGTCTCCAGGCTGCGGGTCGGAGCCGAAGGCGATGCCGCGTGGGCCGATATGGAACTGGCGCGCGCGGGGGTCGAAGCCGCTGTCCCTGAGCTTCAGGATGGAGAGGTCGCGGCGAAGCAGGCCTTCTTCGCGCCGATAGTTCAGCAGCAGGACGTTGTCGACGATCAGGGAGACCTCGTCGGTCGGCAGCCGGCCTGGCGAATGCATCTCCCTGATCTCGGACGTGTAGAGCACCGCCGCGCCCAGTTCGCGCAGATAGGCGTTCAGGGCGTTGAGAATGTAGGGAAGCCGCTCGGCGAAGATCAGGTTGTCGCGGAGGGCCACCACGCCATCCAGGAGAACACGCTTCGCTTTCCGCGCCTTGGCGCGCTCCACGAGCCGCCACGCCAGGTCATCGACGGAATTCTCGGACGGGGGCTGCCAGATCACCTCGAGCGCGCCGGTCCTGCAAAGCGCCTTGAGGTCGAGGCCGATCATCTGCGCCTTGGCCTCCAGGCGCGCGGGCGTCTCGTAGAACCCGAGCATCAGCGCCGGCTCCTCGGGCGTGGCCTGGGAAACGAAGTGTAGGCCCAGGGTCGTCTTGCCCGCGCCGGTAGGCCCCAGGACCAGCGTCGCCGACGCATCCGGCCATCCGCCGTGGGTCAGCCGATCCAGGTCGTTCACGCCCGTCGCCACCCGGCCGGTCGTGGAGGAGCTCCGCGGCCCCTCGCGCAGCGTCGTCTCGATCCGGGGAAAGACCACGACGCCCCCGTCGGTGATCCTGAACGGATGGCGTCCCTGCAGGATGGCGGAGCCGCGGTGCTTCCTCACCTGGATGGTGCGATAGGACCGGAAGGACTTGAGCTCATCGCGAAGTTCTATCCAGCCGTCCACCATCGTGTGCTCCGGACTGCCCTCGGGCCGCGACTGATGGGTCAGCATCACCAGGGTGGCGTTGGCGAAATTCGCCACCCCCTGAAGTTCATGGACGAACTTCCGGAACTCCGCCTCGGACGCATTGGACTGCGCCACGAAAACGCCGTCGAGCACCACCGCCGTCGCGCGGTGACGCCTTATCTCGTGGTGCATCAGCTTCAGCAGACCCGGCAGGCCCTCGCGCTCAAGCGTCCCATATCCGCTGACATACTGTAGGGCGCCCGGAACGGCCGACGGATCATAGAAGGCCATCGGCGCCAGGTAGGCGAGCATGCGGTCGTGGTTCTCCGCGAGCAGGCTCATGTAGAGGGCGCGCCCTCCGCCACGGATGTGGGCGAAGCAGAACTGGTTGGCGAGGATGGTCTTGCCTGCCCCTGGCGGGCCCTGGACGATGTAGGCCGATCCCCGCAGGAGCCCGCCGCACAGGAGCTCGTCCAGACCGCCGGTTCCGGTCGAAAAACGTTCGATCAAGACAACGCTCCTGCCGGCCTCTGTCGTTCTGCAGCGTCGAACCGGTTCCGGTTCGCAGGCGGCCGCCCCCGCGAACCGACCTGGCCAGGGCGACGTTCCCTCGCCCCCTGGAGATGGCGTCCCGTCTCAGAACCAGAGCAGATGAAAGGCGGGCGATTCATCTCCCGGTCCGCGCGGCGCCGAGCTTCGGTTCAGCCAAGCCGAAGGCTGTCGGTGAATACATGCGGGCCATTACGAGCGAGCCTCGTCTGATGAATAATGGCTTCGCGGTGACCGAATTATACATCGCATCTCGATATCATGACTGAAATCACGGATCAGCCATCAACAAATGTCGAAGTCAAATGTCGAAAATCGACATAAAACTCGTTCATGTGGGGGAGGGAAAACTTGCGCACTCTGGGCAACGGGAGTGTTCGACGCTCTCCTCGCGCTGTCCGCTCGCGAATGGTGAAGTCCGGATCGCCTGCTCTTCGTCCTCCTGGGCGCCCCCAGGCTGGCCCATGGCCGCCTCCCTTCGCTGATGCCACCGAGCCCGACCGGACTCTCGGGGCGGCCTTGCGCCGGAAGCGGAAATCCGCCGGCTGTCGCCAACCGGACACTGCGTAGGTCGCGAATCAGCTAACGGCTTGGGGCCCCTTCACCGGGAGACGCGAGCGCCTTTCGCCGGGAACCTACGGTGACGCTTGGGGTTAGGCAGACATGCGGGGTGGACCGAGGTGTTGAGGCGCGGCCCAGGGTCCTTGCGGCGACGTCTCGGGCTCATGGTGGCGAGCGTGGCGGTTCCCGCCGCGCTCGGCCTGATCGTGCTCGTCGCTCTGAACGTGGTCGAGGCGCGGCGCGCCCAGGAGCGGGCGCTTCTGGCCGCGGCCCGGGCGGCGTCGGCGGCGGTCGACATCGAGCTGGTCCGCCAGGTCGAGGCGGCGGAGGCGCTGGCGACCGCAGACGTCGTCGTCGGTCGCGGCGGGGGGCGGGGGCGCGCGCGCGCGGATCGGCTGAGGCTGGGCGACGATGCATGGATCGTCGTGAGCGACGCCAGCGGACGTCGACTGCTCAACTCATTTCCCGGCCCGCGCCCGGCGGAGGCGCGCCCGTACGGCCTGCCCCGCCCGCGGAACATCCGCGAGGCGCTCGCCGCCGGCGGACCGCGCATTTCCAACCTGTTCGTCGGGCAGGCGTCCGGACGCCATGTCATCGCGGTCGATGCGCCGGCGTCGGACGATGCGGCGCAGATCGTCGTGTCGATCGTCTCGACGCCCGAGCGCCTGCTGCCCATCCTGCGGCGTCAATCGCTGCCGCCGGCGGCCTTCGTGACCGTTGTGGACCGTGAATACCGCGTGATCGCCCGCTCCAGATCCCAGGCGCGGTTCGTGGGCAAGCTCGCCACCCCCAACATGATCGCCGCCATGAGGGCGGCCCCTGATGGGGTTCGGTTCAGCCGCTCGCTCGAGAACGAACCCACCGTGGTGGCCTACGCCCGCTCCGACATCTCCGGGTGGACCACCATGGTCGTGGTGCCCCGGGGCGTGGTCGAGGGGCCGATCCTTCTGAACGCCACCTACATAAGCGTGATCCTTCTCGTCCTGGCCGGCGTGAGCCTGGCGGCCATCCGCGGCCAGTCCAGGATCATCACCGGAGAGCTTCACGCCTTGGAGGCCGACGCCGTGGCGCTGGGGCAGGGACGGACCGTCGCGCTGCGGCAGGGCCGGGTCTCGAGCTTCGACACCGTCCAGGCCGCCCTCAGCGCGGCCTCCGACGAGCTCGAGCGCCGGGCCGAACGCCAGAAGTTGCTCATCAACGAGCTGAACCACCGCGTGAAGAACACCCTCGCGACCGTCCAGGCGCTGGCGGCGCAGACGTTCAGGGGCGGCGACGGGATGGCGCGCGCCGCTTTCGAAGCACGACTGTCCGCCTTGGCGGGCGCGCACGATCTGCTGACCCAGACCGCCTGGACGGCGGTCGGCATGCGAGACCTCGTCGATCGCTGTCTCCTGCGGGGGGAGACGCGCATCGATGCGGAGGGGCCTCAGATCATCCTTCCGCCCGAGGCGGCCACCGCGCTTTGCATGTGCCTGCACGAGCTGTCCACGAACGCGCTGAAGTACGGCGCCCTCTCCAGCGCCGCAGGGCGGGTAGAGGTGCGTTGGGGCCAGGTCGACGAGGCGGTCGAGCTCACCTGGCGCGAGGCCGGAGGTCCGCCCGTCCAGGTCCCGACGCGACGCGGATTCGGCGGCACGCTGATCGACAGACTCGTGCGCCACGAACTGAACGGGATCGTCGAACGCACGTTCGACCCCGCCGGCCTCGTCGTGCGGCTTCGCTTCAGCCCGCGCCCCAGCGGCCGCTGGGCCCGGGAGGTCTGACCTCGGCCGAACGCTCCGGCGGTCGCGCGCGGCCGCCTACTGCAGGCGGTCCGCGACACGCCTCCGCCTGAACGCGCCAGCGCCTCCGCCGCGCCCGGGGGCGCCAGAGGACGATGGATGGTCCCCTGGGCGAGACCTAATGATGTCCTTCCGCGGAAAGCGCATCGGCGGGCGCCTGGCACGCGGCGAACGGCAGCCCTGCGGCTTCCAGACGTCGGTTTACGCCTGCGGGATCATCCAGAGGTTCGCCGCGCCGGGCGGCAAGGCCCAGCGACTGAAGCTGGGAGCGCGAGAAGAAGATGAAGTTTCTGGGCCTCTCGCTCTCTCCGCCGCAGGCGCTCGGGTCGAGCGCCTCCAGATCGATCGCGTCGACGGCCGTGACGATCTGTTCGCTCACGCTGACCGCGCGGTAGAGGTCCGACTGACGCTGCAGATTTCGGTCGAACCCCGCCATGACGGTGGCCCGGTTCTCCGCCGGGTTCTCGATCAGCACACCGGATGGGGAGGCGAAGAAGCGCTCCAGTTCGCTGATGACGGCCCGTCGAGTGCGTTCCGAGTAGCCGCCGTGAAACAGCAGCAGCGAGCCTTCATCGATGGAACGGACCGGGGCCCCGGCGAAGAGGTAGTTGGCGCAGGCGGAGGCGCAGAGTTCAGACACCGCGACTTCGACCTGATGGGTCTGCAGGGCTTCGGCGAGGTCAAGACCGACCTCCGCATCGCCGCCGCGAGACCTGACCCCGAGCATCTTCCCCTCGGCCGGTGACCCGATCCATGCGAGGACGGCGTCTCTCACCTCTGGCTCGATGGCGCCGTCCAGACACGCCAGCGCCGGGGACGCCGGATTGAAGATCGGCTCCGCCGCGCCGAAGTGCGCAGGGCGCCGTGCGAACCACGCCTGACAGGACGCCTCAGAGCCCGGTCCGGCGCTCGCCGGCACGGCGAGCAGCCACGCGGCGGCCACGACCCCTGCGACCATCAGATCCATGAGGCGCGGCTGCGGAATCGCCAGAGCTTCGCCGGACGGGGCGAAGCGCCGCCTCGGCTCGGCGTTCGCTTCGGGCGCGGCGGCCCCGCTGGTCGCCTGAGATGTGTTCCGCGCATCCACCTGTGCCAACTCCTCGTCCGAAACGTCGCGGCCGGCCGATCGAGCAAGGGCTGCAACTCAAATCCAGGCCCGAGCCGCGGCGCCGGCAAAAGTTGTTCATCTGGTCGCCACGGCGTCAATCACTGGAGCATCCTCAGGGCGAAAGATCGCGCCGCCGCAAGCGTAGTCATCGGGAGGCAGGACTGACGATCTGCCCCAACGGCTCCACCGCTCCGGCGTCTTCAAGAGGATAACGTCGCCAGTCTCTCGGCCCGGCGCGGGAGATCGGCGTTGAAAACCGCTGAGGGCCAGGCGCCTCTCCGTGCGGCTCGTTCGGCCGGTGCACTGGTGAGCCCGGTTTTGCGGCTCGGCCGGATCGGCGGCGCGCGAGGTGGATGGAGCGTTCGGCCCGATCACAAGTATCGCAGGGGCTGCAAGACGCTGTCGGTCCCCTGGAGGCTTTGGCGGCCGAGGCCGCAACCGCAGCGGCGTTACCGTCGTATGTGATGAACATCATGAGGCCAGGGCCCGCCGGAGCGCGGCCCGTTCGGTAGGCGAGATATGTCGGCCTGCACCGGACTTGGGCGAGCAGGAAGCGAAGGGCTGCCGCCCTCCATGGCTTGGCGTCCCCGCCTCGGGTTGGCCAAGTTGACCCATGGCTTCGCCTCGCGTTCGCCAGCTGGATCGGAAAGGCTAGCGCTCGCGGCTGAACCGCGTGTGGTTCGCCGAAATCGCTTCGCGACCGCCACACTCTGCGCCTGCGCCCTTGAGCGCTCTCGCCAAATGGCAACGTTGGCGACCTCCGCAGGGCTATGGAGACAGAATGTCCTGATCGAGCCGACGCAGCCGTCCCTCGGCCAAAGCGCTCGGCCGAGGGCGCTCACAAGCCAACTAAGTCATTGAAAAGAATGGTGGACGCGACAGGGATTGAACCTGTGACCCCTACGATGTCAAGAACACCGAACATATTGTTGCCACATTTCATCGCGTTTCGCCGCGTTTCAAGTTCAATATATTCAGTGTGTTAGATTGAAACGGCGTTTCAGGGCGTTTATCCCAAGTGCTGCGAACCGCGTCGCGGATGCCCCACTAGCTACCCCACCGGCGAAACGCATAACGGTCACAGGATTTTCGGCTTTCCTGAGCGGTTTCAGAGGCCTCTGAAATCCGCCCGAAAATTAGGGGCGAAAGGGGCCTCGGAGGGGTCACAGAAATCGCCCCACCCCCGCCCCACACGGGGTTGCGG
>JBKBUS010000310.1:0-3076 GCA_046290035.1 Brevundimonas sp. | reverse complement strand
ACGGTCAAACCCCAGGTCAACGCCGCGAGCCCCGCGACCGCCAGCGCCGCGCCGACGAGGTCCAGTCCCTTCGCGTCCGGGTCTCGGCTTTCAGGCGTGAAGACGAAGGCCAGGATGAGGGCGGCCGCCGCCAGCGGCAGGTTGATCCAGAAGATCACGCGCCAGCTGGCGAAATCGGCCAACGCCCCGCCGATCAGCGGCCCCGCCATGCCGGCCAGGGCGCCGAACCCGGCCCACAGGCCGAACGCGCGGCCCCGCTGTTCCTTCGGGAAGTTGGCCCCGATCAGGGCCAGGGACGCGGGGGTCAGCAACGCCGCGCCCACACCCTGCACGCCGCGCGCCCAGATCAGGGCGTCGGGGTCGGGCGCCAGCGCACAGGCGACGGAGGCCAGGGCGAACAGCACGACCCCGGCCGCGAACACCCGGCGTCGGCCGAACCGGTCGCCGGCCGCGCCGCCGACCAGAACGAAGGCGCCGAGCGTCAGCAGATAGGCGTTGGCGATCCACTGGGCCTGGGCGGCGTCGGCCCCGAGGTCGCCCTGGATGGCCGGAAGCGCGACGCCGAGCGCCGAGCCGTCGACGAAGGCCAGGCTGGAGCCCATGACGGCTGCGGCCAGCACGCCGCCGGGTCGAACCCGCCTCGGCGACCGTTCGGCGGCGATGACGCCGGCTTCGCAGGGCGGCCGCAGGGGTCCGTGCATGCCTCAGCCTTTCAAGAAGGCGACGGCCGGACCCCCTTCGTCGTCGGGGCCGGTCAGCCGCGCGCCAGGTTCCTCAGCACGAACGGCATGACGCCGCCCGCCTTGAAGTACTCCATCTCGGTCTCGGTATCGATGCGGCACCGGACCGGGAAGCGGGCCATCTTGCCGTCCGCCGGGCGGAACAGCTCGACGAACAGCTCCTGGCGCGGCTTCAGCTTGCCGATGTTGGCGTCCGACAGACCCCGGATGGTGACGATCTCGTCGCCGGTCAGGCCGAGCTTGGTCCAGCCTTCCGCCTTGAACTGCAGCGGCACCACGCCCATCCCGACCAGGTTGGAGCGGTGGATGCGCTCGTAGCTTTCGGCGATCACCGCGCGCACGCCCAAGAGGCGCGTACCCTTGGCCGCCCAGTCGCGCGACGAGCCGGTGCCGTACTCCTTGCCCGCGAACACGACCAGCGGTCGGCCCTCGGACTGGTAGCGCATGGCGGCGTCGTAGATCGACATCACCTCGCCCGAGGGGAAGTGCTTGGTGACCCCGCCCTCGATCTCCGGCGTGATCTTGTTCCTGATGCGGATGTTGGCGAAGGTGCCGCGCATCATGACTTCGTGGTTCCCGCGACGCGCGCCGTAGGAGTTGAAGTCCAGCGGCTCCACCCCGTGGCCGGTCAGGTACTTGCCCGCCGGCGAGGCGGTCTTGATCGAGCCCGCGGGGCTGATGTGGTCGGTGGTGATGGAGTCGCCGAAGATGCCCAGGATGCGCGCCTCGACGATGTCGGCGATCGGCGCCGGCTCCATCGACATGCCCTCGAAGTAGGGCGGGTTGCGCACATAGGTCGAGGCGTCGTCCCAGCCGTAGGTTTGGCCGCCGGTGACGTCGATCGCCTGCCAGTGGCTGTCGCCCTTGAAGACGTCGGCGTAGCGCTTGGCGAACATCTTGGGCGTCACGGACTTCTTCTGGATCGCGGCGATCTCGGCCGAGGTCGGCCAGATGTCCTTCAGGAAAACGTCCTTGCCCTTCTTGTCCTGGCCGATCGGCTGGGTGGCCAGGTCGATGCGCATCGAGCCGGCCAGCGCATAGGCCACCACCAGCGGCGGACTGGCCAGGTAGTTGGCGCGCACATCGGGGTTCACGCGGCCCTCGAAGTTGCGGTTGCCCGACAGCACGCTGACGGCGACCAGGTCGTTCTCGT
This sequence comes from Brevundimonas sp., assembly GCA_046290035.1. Lineage (GTDB taxonomy): Bacteria > Pseudomonadota > Alphaproteobacteria > Caulobacterales > Caulobacteraceae > Brevundimonas. Next base: position 1,183 of record JBKBUS010000310.1, on the reverse strand, counting down.
TGACCGCCTTGGAGATGTTCTCCGGCAGCGGGCCGGAGTTGCCGATGCAGGTGGTGCAGCCGTAGCCGACCAGGTTGAAGCCCAGCGCGTCGAGGTCCTTCTGCAGGCCGGCGTCGGTCAGGTAGTCGGTGACCACCTGCGAGCCCGGGGCCAGCGACGTCTTGACCCAGGGCTTGACCTTCAGGCCCAGGGCGTTGGCTTTCCGGGCCACCAGGCCGGCCGCGATCAGCACCGAGGGGTTGGAGGTGTTGGTGCAGCTGGTGATGGCGGCGATCACCACGTCGCCGTCGCCCACGTCGAAGCTCTCGCCCTCGACGGCGGCGCGGGCCGCATCGGCCGGGCGCTGGAAGGTGTCGGTAAGCGCGGTCTCGAACTCGGCGGCCGCCGAGGTGAGGAGCACCCGGTCCTGCGGACGCTTCGGCCCGGCCAGCGACGGCACGACGGTGGACACGTCGAGCTCCAGCACGTCGGTGAAGATCGGATCCTCGCTGCTCTCGTCGATCCAGAGGCCCTGCGCCTTGGCGTAGGCCTCGACCAGCTGGACACGAGCCTTCTCCCGGCCGGTGGCGGTCAGGTAGTCAAGCGTGGCCTGCGAGACCGGGAAGAAGCCGCAGGTGGCGCCGTATTCGGGGGCCATGTTGGCGATGGTGGCCTGGTCCTCGATGGTCAGGGCCGAGACGCCGGGGCCGAAGAACTCCACGAACTTGCCGACCACGCCCTTCTTGCGGAGCATCTGGGTGACGGTCAGCACCAGGTCGGTGGCCGTCGCGCCTTCCGGCATGGCGCCGGTCAGCTTGAAGCCGATGACCTCGGGGATCAGCATCGGGATCGGCTGGCCCAGCATCGCGGCTTCGGCCTCGATGCCGCCCACGCCCCAGCCCAGGACCGACAGGCCGTTGACCATGGTGGTGTGGCTGTCGGTGCCGACGACGGTGTCGGGGTAGGCGACGGTGTCGCCGTCGACATCGTTGGTCCAGACCGTCTGGGCCAGATATTCCAGGTTCACCTGGTGACAGATGCCGGTGCCGGGGGGCACGACGCGGAAGTTGTTGAAGGCCGACGAGCCCCAGCGCAGGAAGCGGTAGCGCTCGATATTGCGCTCGTACTCGCGATTGACGTTGTCGTCATAGGCTTTCGGATTGCCGAAATTGTCGACCATCACCGAGTGGTCGATGACCAGGTC
>JBKBUS010000309.1:0-3077 GCA_046290035.1 Brevundimonas sp. | reverse complement strand
GGCCGAGGTCGTCACCTGGGCTCAGCTCGAGCCCGTCCAGGCCATCACCGCCGAAACTCAGGACGGCGTGTCCCTGAACGTGCTGGTGGTGGAGGACCACCCAGTCAACCGCATGATCCTTGAGGCCTGGATGGCCTCGGCCGGTCACGCGACGGCGTCGGCCGAGAACGGCGAGATCGCTGTGGCCATGGCGGAGCACCAGCCCTTCGACCTGATCGTCATGGACGTGAACATGCCGGTCATGGACGGTCTGTCGGCGACCCGAGCCATTCGGGCGGGCCAGGGCGTGAACCGCCAAACCCCCATCGTCGTCCTGTCGGCCTCGGCGCGCCATGAGGACCACGAGGCGGGGCTCGAAGCGGGCGCCGACGCCTATCTGAACAAGCCTATCGATTTCGCGGCCCTGGCCACGCTCATGACGGAAGTCGGGGGCGGGCGGGACGCCGTGCGCGCGGCGGGGCCGGAATCGAGCGAGAGCGTGGCGGCCTGATGAACCTCGCCTGACCCGCGCGGTTCAGGTCGAGGTCAGGGCCGGGGCGGCATTCTCCTGAGCATCGGCAGATGTTCGAAAAAGGAAGACCGCCATGAACAAGTTCGCAACCGTCGCCTTGGCCGCAACCCTCGCCCTCGGGACCGTGGGCGCGGCCGGGGCCGCTGAAGCCCAGTCTCGCCGCGACGCCCGCGAATGGCGCCAGGACCAGCGTGAGGATCGTCGAGAGCTCCGTCAGGATCGTCGCGAGTTCCGGCAGGAACAGCGCCAGGACCGCCGGGAGTTTCGCCAGGAGGTGCGCCAGTACGAACGCTGGCAGCGCGCCCAGCGTCGCTATTCGGCCCCGCGATACGTGCCGCCGCGCGGCTACTATGCTCGCAGCTGGGGCTACGGCCAGGCGCTCCCGCCCGCCTACCGCGGCCGCCAGTACGTGGTCTACGACTACAATCGCTACGGCCTGAGGGCCCCGCCGCGCGGTTACCACTATGTCCGCACCGGCGATGACGTGGTGCTCGCCGCCGTCGCGACGGGCGTGATCACCGCGGTGATCGCGGGCCTGTTCAACTAAGGCGAACCGTCGCGGCCTATGTCCGGCCGCGACCATCGGCGCCCCGGAGGTCCGTCTCCGGGGCGTTTGCCTGCGCGCGCGGCCCTTCTATAGCTCGGGCCATGAGCGTGACGATGGAGCGGCCCGGTTGGATCGAGGTGGGACGGACGTTCCTCACCCTGGGGCTGACGTCGTTCGGCGGCCCCCTCGCGCACCTGGGCTACTTTCACCGCGAGTTCGTCGAGCGCAGGCGCTGGATCTCTCCCGAGGCGTTCGCGGAGATCGTCGCTGTCAGTCAGGCCCTGCCGGGCCCGAGCTCGAGCCAAGCGGGACTGGCGATCGGATGGCGGCTGGCGGGGTGGCGGGGCGCCCTGGCGGCGTTCGTCGGCTTCACCACGCCGTCGGCGCTGCTGATGCTGTTCTTCGCCGTCGCCGCGCCCTGGATGACCCAGGCGTTGGGCGGCGGCTGGTTGGGCGGCCTGAAGGCGGCGGCGGGGGCTGTCGTCCTCATCGCCGTCGTGCAGATGGCGCGCCAGACCGCGCCGGACATGCAGCGGGTCCTCGTGCTGATCGTCGCGGCCTTCGCGGCGCTCGGCTATGGGGCGGCGGGCCAGCTCTGGGTCCTCAGCGTGGCGCTCGCCATGGGCGCCGTCGTTCCGCCCGTGGCGATCGCGACGGCCCGGCCCGAGCCGGCGGGCGATGTCTCGCGCATCGGCGCGGTGGTCGGTCTGACCCTCATTCTCGCCGCATTGGGGTTGCTCGCCCTGGCGGTGACGGCGCCGCCGTCGCCGCCGGCGTCCGCCTATGGCGCCGGGGCCCTCGTGTTCGGCGGGGGCCACGCCGTCCTTCCCCTGCTGGAGGGCGAGTTCGTCGGGCGCGGATGGGTGGAGCGGGACGCCTTCCTCGCGGGATACGGCGCGGCGCAGGCCCTGCCGGGGCCGCTGTTCGCCTTCGGCGCCTTCCTCGGCGCGACCCAGGGCGGGCTGGGGATGGGTCTGCTCACGCTGCTGGCGATCTTCCTCCCGGGCGCCTTGCTGATCCTGGGTCTTGAGCCGCTGTGGCCGCGCCTGCGTCGCTGGGCGCGCCTGCGCGGAGCCCTGGCGCTGGCGGGGGCGGCGGCGACGGGGCTTCTGGCCGCGGCCTTTCTGAACACGGTCGCCCCTGAGGCGTTGAGCACCCCGGCGACGAGCCTGATCGCCCTGGGGGCGCTGCTGATGCTGACGGTCTTCAAACTGCCGACGCCCCTGGTCGTCGCCGTCGCCGCCCTGGCCGGGCTGGCGGCGGGCTGATGCGGGCCTTCGCCGAACTGCTGGACCGGCTGTCGCTGACGGCGTCTCGCAACGCCAAGCTCGTCCTGGTGCGCGACTATCTGAGGACGGCGCCGGACCCCGACCGGGGCTGGGCGCTCGCGGCGCTGACGGGCGACCTGACCTTTCACGCCGCCAAGCCCGCCATGATCCGGCAGGCGGTGGAGGCCCGCGTCGACCCTGTGCTGTTCGGCTGGTCCTACGACTACGTCGGCGATCTGGCGGAGACGGTGGCGCTGATCTGGCCGACGTCCCAGACCCGCCCGAACCGCGAGCCTGAGCTGTCGGAAGTCGTGGAGGCGTTGAGGAGCGCCGGCCGAGGGCAGGTGAGGGGCCTGATCGAGGGCTGGCTGGACGCGCTCGAGCCCCGGGGGCGCTGGGCGCTGCTGAAGCTGATGACGGGCGCCCTGCGGGTCGGCCTGTCGGCGCGGCTGGCCAAGACGGCGGCGGCGATGGTCCGCCCGGACCAGGTGACGGAGCCGCCCGATCCCGACGGGCATGAGGCGACCCGGTCGCTGGAACCTGTCGACGTCTCCGAGATCGAGGAGGTCTGGCACGCGCTGGAGCCGCCCTACGCCGATCTGTTCGCCTGGCTGGAAGGTCGCGGCGAACGCCCGTCCACCGACGCGCCCGGCCGCTTCCGGCCGGTGATGCTGGCGGTGGCGATCGACGAGGCGGTGGACTTCGAGCGGTTGTCTCCAGCGGACTACGCGGCGGAGTGGAAGTGGGACGG
>JBKBUS010000308.1:0-3079 GCA_046290035.1 Brevundimonas sp. | reverse complement strand
TGGCCACATGGCTAAATTTGCCGGCCGCCGGGGCGCGCTCGAGGTCGCACGCGGCCGTGCCCGCAGGGGCCTGACGCCTCGCGGCCGCGCGCCGCGACGGGACTGCCGGGCGGCGGCGCTAGTCGTCGCCCGGCCGCCTCTCGCTTCATGCGGCGGCTCTAGGCGGACTCTTCGACCGCTGCGGCTTTGGCGCTCGACGGCCGCCGGCTCGCCAGGTCGAACCGGTCGCCCGACGACAGCACGTGGGTCCGCACGTCGAACAGCGACAGGGCGCGCTCCGCCTTGGCCTCGGCGATGTTTGAGTGGGTGGCGGTCTCGCCGTCCACGACATAGACGGCCCCGGCCCCGATCACCCGGCCCCGGTGGCCCTCCACGAAGAACGCCGTGTCCTCGTCCAGCCCGATGCCCATCAGGCGCGGGTTGTGGGCGACCGCGCCCAGCAGCCGCCCGTAGCGGCCGCGTTCGGCGAAGTGCTGGTCGATGATGACGTCTCGCATCAGCCCGAGCCCAGGCGCCATGTGCAGCTCCCCGATGCGGTAGGATTCCGCGCTCGGTCCCTTCACCAGCATGGTCTCGCTCATCACCGACGCGCCCGCCGACGTCCCGGCGATGATCGCGCCGCTGCGATGCAGCTCGAGGATGCGGCGCTCGATCGGCGTGTCGCCGATCTGGCTCGATATTCTGAGCTGGTCGCCGCCGGTGAAGAAGACGCCCGCGGCGCCCTCCAGCTTGTCGAGCAGCGCCGCGTCGGCGCTGTCGGACCGCTCCTCGACGTACAGCTCGACCAGATCCGTCACCCCCAGGTCGGCGAAGGCGTCCTGGTAGGCGTCGAAATAGCCGTCCGGCTGGCTGGAGGCGATGGTGGCCAGCACCAGCCGGCCCCCGTTCAGACGCCGCGCGAGCTCCTTCAGGATCACACGGTCCCCTGTCTTGTCCTCATGCCCGCCGATGATGAGGATCGGGCCCGGACGGTCATCCATGTGGCGGCTCCATAGTCAGCTCGGGCTGGACGCCCCCGGCGCGAGGGCCGCGTCTGAAGCCGCGGATCACGTCCCAGACGGCCTGCACCCGGGTGGGGGTCAGCACCACCAGGTCCCCGGGCTCGGCCAGGGCGAGCGACAGCTCGGCGGCCTCCAGCTCCTCGTGGATGCAATGGATCGCCTCCGGGACATGACCCCGCGCCAGGGCGCCCTCGCGCAGCAGACGCATGACCTCGCCCTGGCGCCGGCCCCGGTTGTCGGGCGACTCGCGGAACACCAGCACGTCGAAGATCTCCGCGCCGATCTCGCCCATCGCGCGGATCTCCTCGTCGCGCCGGTCGCCGGGGATGCTGATCATGCCGATCCGGCGCGACGTATCCGGGGCGAGCGCCGCGACCGCGCGACCCAGCGCCCGGATCGCCTCGGGGTTATGGGCGTAGTCCAGGACCACCCGGAAATCGTGCTCGTCATAGACGTTCATGCGGCCGGGGTTCTGTTCGAAGCCCGAATGGAAGGAGGCCAGGGCCTGGCCGATCGCCTCGGGCCTGACGCCGACGGCGTAGCTCATGGCCGCCGCCGCCAAGGCGTTCTGCACGTTGAACGCGACGCGTCCGCCCAGCGTCGCCGGGATGCCCTGTCCGGTGCAGATCAGATGCCGCTCGCCCCCGTCGTGCAGGACGATCGCGTCGGTCTCGGGCTCGTGCAGAACCGCCAGGCCGCCGTTCGCGATATGCTTCAGGACGAAGCCCGGCGCATCGACGCCGCCCCTCAGGCTGAACCAGCACACCCGCCCGCCCGCGTGGCGCGCCATGCCGATGGTCAGGGGATCGTCGGCGTTCAGCACGCTGACGCCGCGCCGGGTCACGCTCTCGGCGACGACGGACTTCACCGCCGCCAGGTCCTTCAGGGTCTCGACGCCCTTCAGCCCCAGATGGTCCGGCTGGACGTTCAGCACCGCGCCGACGTCGCAGCGGTCGAAGGCCAGCCCCTCGCGCAGGATGCCGCCGCGCGCGCACTCCAGCACGGCGGCGTCCACCGTGGGGTCTCTCAGCACCATCCGCGCGCTCTTGGGTCCGGAGGAGTCCCCGGCCGCGATCCGCTCGTCGCCGATATAGATGCCGCTGGTGTTGGTCAGGCCCACGGTCATGCCCTGGGCTTTCAGAATGTGCGCGGTCATGCGGCCGACCGTCGACTTGCCGTTCGTGCCGGTGACGGCCAGGATCGGGATGCGCGACCGGGCGCCGCGCGGGAACATCATGCGCAGGATCGGCTCGGCCACGTCGCGGCCCCGCCCCTCGGACGGCTCCAGGTGCATGCGCAGCCCCGGCGCGGCGTTGACCTCCACGATCCCCCCGCCGGTCTCGCGGATCGAGCGGCTGATGTCGGGCGCCAGCAGATCGATGCCCGCCACATCCAGTCCTAGCGCCAGGGCGGCGCGGCGGCAGATGGCGGCGTTGTCCGGGTGAATCTCGTCGGTCCGGTCGACGGCGGTCCCGCCGGCGGACAGGTTGGCGGCGGTCCGCAGATAGACCTCGCGGCCGGTCTCGGGCACGGCGTCCAGACCTAGACCCTGCTTTGCCAGATGCTCCAGCGCCGCCTCGTCGAGCTTGATGCGGGTCAGGGCCGACTCGTGGCCATGACCCCGGCGCGGGTCGGCGTTGACCGCCTCCACCAGCGCGCGCACCGAACGGCGGCCGTCGCCGACGACGCGGGGCGGGATACGTTCGGCGACCGCCACGACCTCGCCGCCCACCACCAGGACGCGATGATCCCGGCCCGGAACCTGTTCCTCCAGGATGATCCGCCGGTCGTGCCGGGCCGCCTCGGCGAAGGCGGCGACGATTTCGTCCGGCGTCCTCAGCCCGACCGTGACGCCGCGCCCGTGGTTCCCGCCCAGAGGCTTGACCACCAGGGGCGCCCGCAGCGACCTCGCCGCCTCCACCGCCGCCTCCGCCGACCGCACCGTGACGCCCCTGGGCGTGGGAATCGCCAGCGCGCTCAGCAGGGCCTTGGCCTCGGCCTTGTCCCCGGCCAGCTCCGCCGCGATCAGCCCGGTCCGGTCGGTCACGCTGGCGCGGATCCGCCGCTGGCGCCGGCCC
>JBKBUS010000307.1:0-3082 GCA_046290035.1 Brevundimonas sp. | reverse complement strand
TGTCGCCATGCGCCGCCAGCGACGCCCGGATCATGGCGTCGCGCTCTTCGTGAGGGACGTCGTCATGGGTCAAGGCGGGCTGTTCTCCTCGCGCGCGCGGTCCCGGCGCGGCCTGCGGCCGGCGCGGTTCGTGTCGGTTGTCGGTTAAGCGGCCCGTCTAAAGACGGGGCGGCGGCGGAGCAAGCGCTTATCCGTCCGACCGCGCATCGATCCAGTCAGGGAGGGCGGTGATGCTGTCGAGTGCGCCGTACCGCGGATGGGCTTCGGGCGCGTCGGCCAGCTCATGCGCCCAGGTGATGGCGTAGGGGATGTGGACCGCGAAGGCCCCGGCTTCCAGCGCCGGCAGGACGTCCGACTTCATCGAGTTCCCGGCCATGACGGCCCTGGCCGGGCCGGCGCCATGACGCGCGAACACCCGCTCGTAGGTGGACCGGTCCTTCTCCGAGACGATCTCCACGGCCGCGAACAGGTCGCCAAGACCTGACGCCGCCAGCTTGCGCTCCTGATCCAGCAGATCGCCCTTGGTGACCAGCACCAGCCGGTAGCGCTCCGACAGCCGGGCCAGCGCCTCGTCGACGCCCGGCAGGGTCTCGACCGGATGCGCCAGCATCTCGCGCCCCGCGGCGAGGATTTCACGAATGGCGCCGGCGGGCGGCTCGCCGCCGCACATCTCCATGGCCGTCTCGATCATCGACAGGGTGAAACCCTTCACGCCGTATCCATAGAGGCGGAGATTGCGGCGCTCTATCTCGGCCAGCCGCGCCTCGATCTCGGCATTGTCATGATCCGTCAGCAGATCAAGGAAACGCGCCTGCGTCAGCCGAAAGACGGTCTCGTTGTGCCAGAGGGTGTCGTCGGCATCGAGGCCGACCGTGGTGATCGTCATGCGCTGTTCCGGTGGTGGCGAGCATCTCCTGCCGTGCGGCGGTGATCCGGTCAACGTCGGGCCGGAGCGGAGTCCCGCGGCGGGACTCCACATGGTCAACGGCCTTTGACCACGTTCGTAAGCGATGTGTTTTCACCTTGGGGCGCTTCCTGAAGGCGGGGGGATTTTCTTTCGACCGGCTGGAGAGAACGGTCATGAGGAACGACCCGGCGCACCCCGCCACGTCCCCGTCCCTGTCGGCCAGGGACGCGCCCGGGGACGGACTGCAGGAAGCGATCGCCCGTATCGGCGAGCGCCGGTCGTACGCCGCCCCCTACGAGAGCCTGACTTTCTCTCTTCTGACGCGGGCCCGGCGCGAACTGGTCGTGACCCTGGCGGCCCAGCCTGTATTCGACCTGGTCCGCTCTACCCCGGTCGCCCGGCGAATCCGTCGCAGCGTGCGCCACCGCGGCGGCGAAAGCGCCCTCATCGGCCTTGGACGGCGGACGCTGGAACCCGCCGATCTCGTCCGTATCGATATCCAGACCCTCAGGAACGGTCTCGACCTGCTGCGCCTTGGAAGCAACGACAGCGGCGTGTTGCCCGCCTTCTGGCGCACGGTGGCCTCAAGCGGCGGCCGGTTCGACCTGATCTGCGCGGAGATGCAGCATGAGTCCGCGCCGGGAACCCTTCTGGTCGAGGTCATGGGCGGGCTGGAGCAGGCGCCGCCGGACGCGATCCAGGAAGCGATCGAGCATTTCGAAACCGGATCGCTGGGACTGATCCTGCACATCGCGCCCGATCCCGGGGCGGCCCTGCGGCTGTCGCAGGTTCGCGCCCAGTGCCTGGCCATCGATTTCGCCGGGGTCGAGCACGACAGCGCCCGCGCCTGGCAGGCGGCGACGCCGCTGATCCAGGCGGCCCGACGGGCCTGCCCGCAGGTGATGCTGCTGAACCTCAGGCCGGATCGCGGTCTCGCCGCCCAGGCCGCCGGCGCCACCCATGCGGTGTTCGCGGGCATGGACGCCGTCGTCGTCTGAGAAACGGTTGACGAGAGCCCGGCCCGCTGGCCTTGATCGGTCATGCAGGTCTCGCTTCCCGCCCGCCTCTACGGCTGTCCCGACGCCTGGGCGCGCGAGCGGGCGGGGGCGTTCGGGCGCGCCTGGCTGTTCGTCGGCCATGAAGCGGAGGCGGCGGCGGCCGGCGACTGGATCGCCGCCGACATCGCCGGCCACCGGCTGCTGGCGGCGCGGGGTAAGGACGGAGCCCTGCGCGCCTTTCACAACGTCTGCCGCCACCGCGCCGGCCCGCTGGTGCAGGGCGCCGCCGGCCATTGCGACGGCGAGCTGGTCTGCGCCTATCACGGCTGGCGCTATACGCTGGACGGACGGCTGCGGGCGGCGACCGGGTTCGGCGCCGCCGAGGGGTTCGACCCTCGCGCGTTCGGCCTGCTGGAGCTCAGGCTGGAATCGTGGCGGGGGCTGATGTTCGTGAATCTGGAGGCCGGGGCGCCGCCGTTGGCGGATCACGTCGCAGCGCTCGACGCCCTGCTGGCGGAGCGGGGTCTGGAGATGGCCGCGCCGGCGCTGCGCCGGAGCCACGACCTGGCCTGCGACTGGAAGGTCTATGCCGAGAACTATCTGGAGGGGTACCACATCGGCGCGGTGCATCCGGTGTTGGCGGGGGAGCTGGGCGCGGCGGAATATCGGGTCCGGGTCGAGGGCGATCTGGTCGTGCAGGAGGCGGTCGGCGTCAACGATGGTCCGCAGGCGGGCGTCTGGGGCTGGCTGTGGCCGAACCTCGGGATCAACGTCTATCGCGACGGAGCCATGATCGAGCGGATCACGCCGGTGGGGCCGGGGCGGACGCGGCTGGACTATCTGTTCCTGAACGACGGTGGGGCCGGGGCCCTGGGAGAGGCGCTGGCGGCCTCCGATCGGCTGACGGCCGAGGACGCCCGCATCTGCGAGGCGGTGCAGGCCAACCTGTCCGCCGGCGCCTACCACACGGGCGTGCTCAGCCCCCGCCACGAAGCCGCCGTCGGCTGGTTCCAATCCCGCATCGCCGAGGTTCATTCATGACCGACGTCCGTTCGAACCTTCCGCTGGCCGAGGAGCCTCTGACGGAGCGCCACAAGCTGGGCTGGGGGCTGGCGGCGCTGGTCGTGGCCGGAAACATGATCGGATCGGGGGTCTATCTGCTGCCCGTCAGTCTGGC
>JBKBUS010000009.1:0-14733 GCA_046290035.1 Brevundimonas sp. | reverse complement strand
AGGACGAGGCAAAGGCGGTCTTTCCTACCGGATCGAACTGGACGGCACAGGTGGCGGGATCGGCGATGACGGTCACCGGGGCGGTGGCCTGGGCCTGGGCGAGTGCCGGGTTGGCAGTTCGGGTCAGGGCGTGGAAGCCCGGGAAGAAGGCGACGAGAGCCAGGGCCATGCCGCCCAGCATGACGGGTTTGCGCCCGACCTTGTCCGACAGCCAGCCGAAGAAGACGTACAGGAAAGCCGACGCCACGGTGATGGCGAGGACCAGCTGGTCGACGAGGGCGACCTCCACCTTCAGCACCCGCTCCATGAAGAACCGGGTGTAGAAATAGCCGCAATACCAGACCGCGCCCTGGGCGATCATGATCCCGAATAGGGCCAACAGAACGAAGCGGCCGTTCCTCCAGGTCAGGAAGGATTCACGATAGGGCGCGCGCCGCTCGCCGCCCTCGGCCTCCATCTTCTTGTAGGCCGGGCTTTCGTTGAGCTTGAGGCGGATCCACAGCGAGATCGCCAGGAGGAAGGCTGACAGCAGGAAGGGGATGCGCCAGCCCCATTCGTCGAAGGCCTCGGCCCCGACGATCTGGCGGGTGATCAGGATGACGCTGAGCGCGCCGATCAGGCCAAGCGCGGCCGTCGTCTGGATCCAACCGGTCAGGTAGCCGCGCTTGTGGTTCGGCGAATGCTCGGCGACGTAGATGGCCGCGCCGCCGTACTCGCCCCCCAGCGCGAAACCCTGGAGGATACGCAGGAAGATCAGCAGGATCGGCGCCGCGACGCCGATCTGCCCATAGTCGGGCAAGAGGCCGATCGCCACCGTCGCGACGCCCATCAGGGTGATCGTCACCAGGAAGGTGGTCTTGCGCCCCGTCCTGTCGCCGAACCAGCCGAACACGAGCGCGCCCAGGGGTCGGACGACGAAGCCGACCCCGAAGGTCAGCAGCGCGAGGATGTAGGACGTCGCCTCTCCGACCTCCGCGTAGAAATGGCGGGCGATGACCGCCGTCAGCGAGCCGAAGATGAAGAAGTCGTACCACTCGAAGGCGGTGCCGGCCGCCGAGGCCGCCACCACCGTGCGCTGGCTCGGTCCCTCGACCGCGTCGGTCTGCGCCATCTGTTCCCCCACCCGATGTCGAGCGCGAGCCTAGCTGGGAGCCCAGACGTCGAAAAGCCCCGCCGGCGGTCGCCGACGGGGCAATGTCAACCGGCTGGAAGGGCCTTAGTTCTGCGCTTCGCGCGCCGCTTCGGTGGTGGCTTCGCCGGCGGCCTCCACATCCTCGCCGACGCCGGCGACGGTGTTGCAGGCGGCGACGGCCAGGGCGGCGGCGGCGGCGGCGAAAACGAAGATCTTGCGCATTCTGGACTCCTGAGTTGGCGGGGCGCGGGGAGGTCGGTCCGAGTTCCCTATTGGTCCCGCTTCAACGCTCCGTCGGTTCGCGGGTTCCCCCGCCGAGGTCGCGGGGATCGACCGGCCGCAGGGCCTCCGGCGTGGGGAAGGTCAGTCGAGCCACAAGCCCCTGGGGTTCGGCCGCCGCCAGTTCCGTCTCGCCCCGCAGTTGCCGGGCGAATGCCTGCATCAGGGTCGAGCCCACGCCTGAACCGACGCGGTCGATCTCGGCTCCCGGTCCGTCGTCCTCGACCTCGAGCACGCTGGTCTGGCCGCTGACCCGGAACCGCACCGACAGATGCCCGCCTCGTCCGGCGAAGGCGTGCTTCTGGGCGTTGGTGACCGCCTCCACCAGCCAGAGCGCCAGCGGGGCCAGCTTGTCCGGGTCCGCGACCAGCGAGTCCGCCTCCACCGCGCTCGTCACCACCGGTCCGCGGCCGGTTTCGGAGGCGATGAGCTGGCCGACGAGATCGTTCAGGAACTCCTTGAGATCGGCCCGGCGAATGTCGGCGCTCTGATAGAGGGTGCGATAGATCAGCGAGAGAGCCGAGATCCGCTGGCGCGTGTCGCCGAGCGCGGCCTTGGCGGCCGCGTCTTCCAGCGCACGCTGCTGCAGCGACAGCAGCGACGAGATGATCTGGAGGTTGTTCTTCACCCGGTGATGGATCTCTCGCAGCAGCGCGTCCTTCTCGGCGAGCGAATCGTTCAGCGACCGGTCCCGCTCCAGGATGCCGTCGGCCATCTCGCCCAGCGTCGCGGCCAGAAGGCGGATTTCCGAGGGGGCGGCGGCCGCCTGCACAGGCCGGATCCCGAAGCGCCCGCGCGCGTAGATGGCGGCGACCCGCTCCAGATAGACCAGCCAGCGGACCACGATCCTTTCGGTGACCCACATCACCGCCACGAAAGCGGCCAGCCAAGCCAGCATAGGCAGGACCAGGGCGCTGATCGGATTCAGCCGCGCCCACGACAGGAGGCCCGGGTTTCTCGCCGCGAGCAGGACGTAGACGTCCTCGCCCGCCAGCGCCGCGCCGGCGTAGATTCGGCGTCGTCCCGACGCGTCGACGCCCGTGAAAAGCTCGGATCCGGAGGCCCTTGCGCGGCTCACCCAGCCGGAAAGACCGCCCCCCTGAACCTGAAAGGCGGCGGGGTTGGTGGCCACGAGAATTCGTCCCTCCCGGTCCGTCAGCGCCGCTTCGGCGCCCTCGGGCAGAGCCGGATCGGAAACGTCGGGCCGCAGCTGCTCCAAGGACATGACCGCCGCCAGCGCGCCGTCGAAGCCGCCCAGCGGCCGTTCCGCCCGCACGGCGACGACCAGCGCCGGCTCTTCGGCCAGGCCGTCGGGCGCTCTGAGGGCGACGGAGCTCTGGCCCATCGCCAGTTGCCGGAACCACGCCTGATCGGCGACCGAACGATCTTTCTCCGGGTCTGGGTCGCCGCAGCCGACAGCGCCGTCAGCCCGGACGCGGAGGATCTGCTCATAGCCCTGCAGCCGACCCGCCAGCGCCGCCAACCGAGGGGTGCAGTATTCTCCCATCGCGTCTGGTCGCAGCGTCTCCAGCAGGACGACCGCTCCGTCGAGCCGAGCCTTGCTGGTGGCGGCCGCTCGCTCCGAGGCCAGGCGAAGGGCGTCGCGACGCTGGCTCGCCTGGGCGTCGAAGTCGGCTTCGGCCTGGATGGCGCCTAGAACCAGGATCGGGGCCAGGGCGACGGCGAGAGCGATCCCCAATCGAAAGCGGATTCCGGAAAAGCGCCCGGCATCTCCACCCAGCGAGGATCGAAATGATCGGCCGAAGGACCGCCAGCGGCGGGCCATATCAGCCCTGCCGCGCTCCGCTGAGCCGGTCGGCGTCGGCGAGGATCGATCGCATGGCGTCGCCGGCCGCCCGGCCGTCGCGGGCGTAGCCGCCCTGCTCGAGCACCCCTTGCAGAGCCCGGCGCGCCCGGCTGACGCGGCTCTTGACCGTTCCGACGGCGCAATCGCAGATCGCGGCCGCCTCCTCGTAGGCGAAACCGCCCGCGCCCACGAGGATCAAAGCCTCGCGCTGCTCTTCGGGCAGGGTGGCTAGGGCCTGACGCAGTTCGTCCAGCGCGACGGGGGCCTCAGGATCATCGACGGCCACGAGGGTGCGTTCGGCCGCCTCCTGATCCAGCTGAGATTGGCGCCACGAGCGGCGCTTCTCGGAGTAGAACTGGTTGCGCAGGATCATGAAGGTCCAGGCCTTCATGTTGGTGCCCATCTGGTAGCTGGCGCGCGCGTCCCAGGCCTTCATCATGGCGTCCTGCGCGAGGTCGTCAGCGGCGGTGGGATCGCCGGTCAACGTGCGGGCGAAGGCCCGCAGATGCGGGATCAGCGTGACCAGCTGGTCGCGAAACGCGTCGTCGTCGCTGGACGGGGGCTTGGGCGCGGCCATCAGGGCTTCGAGCCCTTGTCGTCGGCGCGACGAAGGATCTCGAGAAACTCATCCGGGACCGGTTCGTTGACCACCTGGTCGAACATGTGGCGCAGGCGCACGCCGATCGCCTGTTGGCGAAGCCGAGCTTCATCCAGACCAGGCGCGGAAGGGGTCGCCCGGGGCTTCTTTCCCGGCGACTTGGGAGAATCAATCATGAGAGGCCTGCCGCCACCTTCTTATCCGACTTGAACCGGCGAAACGTCGCCAGCTTCACCGGGTTCCCCCGCTCACCCTTAAATCGCGTTAACCTCAGCGTGACCGTTTGGAACCGTTGCTTTCGTGCGACGTTGGAACGACGGAACCGGCGGCCCCGTCCCGGGGCGGCCGACGAACGTATGTCGGGGACCAAGACCAAATGAGCCTACTGGCCAGACTCGCGCCGCACCTTCCTTACGTGCGCCGTTATGCGCGCGCCCTCACGGGCGATCAGGCGACCGGCGACAACTATGTCCGGGTCGCGCTGGAAGCGGTGGCGGCGGGCGAGCGACAGTTGCCGCCGTCCATGACCCCGCGGGTCGCGCTGTATCATGTCTTCCACGCGATCTGGTCGTCGACCGGCGCGCAGCTGGAGACGGGCGTCGAAAGCCTGGGCGGCGACCCGTCCGCGAGGCTCATGCGGATGGCCCCGCGTTCGCGGCAGGCCTTCCTGCTGACCGCGCTGGAGGGTTTCACCCCCTCCGAAGCCGCCCAGATTCTCGATGCGCCCGCGGGCGACGTCGAGCGGCTGATCGCCGAGGCGCAGTCGGACATCGACGCCGAACTGGCGACCGATGTGCTGATCATCGAGGACGAGGCCATCATCTCCGCGGACATCGAAAGCCTCGTCCGCGAACTGGGGCACGGCGTAAGCGCGACGGCCACGACCCGCGACGAGGCCGTCGAGGCGGTCGCCCGTCATCGGCCCGGCCTGGTGCTGGCCGACATCCAGCTGGCGGACGGCTCCTCCGGCATCGACGCGGTCAAGGACATTCTGGGCCAGCACGACGTGCCGGTGATCTTCATCACCGCCTTCCCGGAGCGCCTGTTGACGGGTGAGCGGCCCGAGCCGACCTTCCTCATCACCAAGCCGTTCCAGCCGGAAACGGTTAAGGCGGCGATCAGCCAGGCGCTCTTCTTCCATCCCGCCCGCCAGAAGGAAGCCGCCTGATCCCAGGCGGCTCCATCCCTTTATTCGGAAGGACGCGCCGAGACCGTCGGCGCGTTGACATTGGGGGCGACGCCGGTGGGCGGGGCCGTCGGTTCCCCCTCGGCGGTGGTCGGCGCGTCTGCGGCCGGTACCTCGTCGCGGTTCCCCGGTCCTTGGAAGGCCGCGGCGTCGACCGCCTGATCCCCGTCGTTCGCATTGGTTTCCGACAAGGGCTGGTTCGACGCCAGGTAGATGACCGCGAACGCCGCCGTCACGAGAGCCAGGGCCCCGAACAGCACGAACAGGATGCGTCGACCCCCGCGGCCCTGACGTACGTACTGGGCCTCGACCGGACGGCCTTCATGGACGGCGTCGGCGCTTTTGCTGTGCGGATCCTTGTGGGTCATGAGGCTCTCCTGTCTGAGTGAGGCTGAACGCGGGGAGCCGAAGGCGCGTTCCGCGACGCGCCCGGGCGTCCATGTCGCCCTCTGCGCGAAAAAAACTCTGGTGGCCTGCAACCGAATGGCGGGAGCCTCGTTTGGCATTTGCGGAGGCGGCGACGCCCCCCCGACTTGAGATCGACGCCTGTCGATCTGTCGCCTCCGCGCCTCATTCTCGATGATGCGAACTTCGGGCGGGACCTTCGGGACCCGCCCTTTTTCGCGCTCGACACGCCCGCCTCCGCGCGGCAAACCTGCGTCCTCATTCAAGACCGAGGAGGATCGCCATGGCCCGCATGAACCGACAGTGGGTGCTGCGCCAACGCCCCAGGGGGCTGGTCACCGACGCCGATCTGGAACTGGTCGAAGCGGCGATCCCCGACCTGGCGGAAGGGGAGGCGCTGGTGCGGACGGTCTATCTTTCCCTGGATCCGACGAACCGCACCTGGATGAACGACGCCAAAGGCTATCTGCCGCCCGTCGGTCTGGGCGACGTCATGCGCGGCCTCACTCTGGGCGTGGTCGAGGACAGCCGGTCGGAGAAGTTCAAGGTCGGCGACATCGTCACGCCTCTGAATGGCGGCTGGGCCGAGTACGCGGTGGTGCACGAGACCGGCCTCAGGCCGGTCCACCGCGCGCCAGGCATGCCTCTGACGGCGAACCTCAGCGTGCTCGGGATGACCGGCCTGACCGCATGGGCCGGCGTCACCGACGTGCTGGATCCGAAGCCGGGGCAGACGATGGTCGTGTCGGCGGCGGCCGGCGCCGTCGGCTCGATCGCCGGCCAGATCGCCAAACAGAAGGGCGCGCGCGTCATCGGCATCGCCGGAGGCGAGAAGAAATGCCGCTGGCTGACCGACGAGCTCGGGTTCGACGCCGCCATCGACTACAAGGCCGAGGATGTCGGCGCCGCCCTAGACCGCCTCGCCCCGGACGGCGTCGACCTGAACTTCGAGAACGTCGGCGGCGACATCATGATCGCCGTCTGGAACCGGATGAACGTGTTCGGCAAGATCGCGGTCTGCGGCCTGATCTCGGCCTACAACGCCACCAAGGCGCCGCCGTCACCCAACTTCGCCCGGATCATCACGCACCGGCTGAACGTGCGGGGGTTCCTGGTGCTCGACTATGCGCCGCGCGCCCGGGAGATGGTGCAGGAGATGGGCCCCTGGCTGGCCGACGGTCGCGTAAAATGGAAGGTCCACGTCGACGAGGGCCTGGAGGGGGCGGTGTCGTCGCTGAACCGCTTGTTCACCGGCGATCACGACGGCAAGCTTCTGGTCAAGGTGTCCGAGGAGCCCGCCGCCTGATGACCGTTCCGCCTGGAGCCCCGGCCGAGCCGCTGCTGGTCCATTTCGAGGACTGGGAGGTCGGCCAGGTCTCCGCGCTGGGCGCCTGCGCGGTCGATCCGGACGCGCTCGTCCTGTTCGCGGAACGGTTCGCGCCCGGACATGCGGCGGAGGACGGCGCCCCTGAGGCGATGGTCTACGCCTTGTGGTCTCGAATGGCCGCGGAGCGGGCGAGGGGCTGGGCCCGCGCCAAGGTGCTGGCGGTGGATGCGGTGCGCTATTCGCGAAACCCGCCCGCAGGCGAGCTGCTGCGGGGGCGCATGACCGTCATGGGCAAGGACCCGGTGGGCGACGAAAAGGGCATCGTCATCGCCCAGCACGATCTGCTGGATGAGGCGGGCCGGCTGGTGTTCTCCTGCCTGACCCGCACTCTGTTCGCGAGACGCTGACGCGTCAGGCGTTCGCGGCGGTCGGTTGCTCGGCCTGGCGCTGGAAGGCCAAGGCGATCAGCCGGTCCCAGCCCAGCAGCGACACCAGGTGAGCGTAGATCTGGCCGAGCGCGCCGTTGTCGCGCAGTTCGACCAGCTTTTCCGGGGACAGGCCCTTGAGCTTGTCCTCGGAAACCGCGTGATACTCGGCGATGCGCTGACGTTGACCGGCCGAGCCGTCCGGGTTGCGGGGGGTGAAGACCGCTTCCTTCACCTCGAAGAGATCCAGCTCATTCAGGAGCTTGACGAAGGCGTCGGTGCGCGCGCGCTCCTGCTCGAAGCTGTTGCAGAAGTCCAGCGCCTGCTGGGTGTAGGCGCTCGGCTTGCCATCCTCGAAGAGCGGGATCGCGGCGTTCTCGGTGACGAACGGCGCGCCGCGGTCGATGCAAAGGATCAGGCGGTTCTGGGCGTTGTCGTTGGCGTAGACGAACGGGTAGCGGCGCGCGAAGGCCGGCAGATAGGCTTCCGGTCGGATGTCGCCGGCGGCGTTCACATAGAGGTTGTCGCCCTGGCGCAGGCCCATGACGGCGACCGGCTGCTTCTGCTCGCCGACGAAGATGATCGGATAGCTGAGCGCCGCGGGGGCGAACTCGGTGACCGTCAGGGGCACGACGTTGCTCGACGCCAGGAAGCCCCAGGGCTTGTCGACCGGATTGACGCCCAGCGCGCCGTGCATCTCCGGGCTCAGCGGCTCGGGCTTCTGATAGAAGAGGACGTTTCCGGTCAGCTGCGCGGACGTCGAGATGGTCTGGTCGGTCATGGAGATGAGACAGCCTGAAGAAAAGGGACGCGGCGTCTTAGCGGAACCGCCGCGCCCCGGCAAACAGAGCCCGTCAGAAGGCGTAGGACACCCCGACGCGCACGTTCCGGCCGGGCGACGGGGCCAGGTCCTTCAGGAACGAGGCGTGCTCGCGGATTTCCTCGTCGGACAGGTTCTGCCCCTCGACGAAGACCATCGCGCCCGGCAAGGCCGCCGGACGCCACCCGAGGAAGGCGTCGTAGCGGGTGTAGGAGTCCGTCGGCAGCTCGAACTCCGCCACCCTATCCTGGGCCCCAACGCGCCTGGCCTTGAAGCGGGCCACCAGCGGACCGAACTCGCCCTCCACCCCAGCCGTCAGCGAGAACGGCGGAATGCGCGCCGGCGCGCCCAGGTCGGTGGACCCCCGCACGATGTCGAATCCGCCCGTGAGGGCGAGGCTCCCGTTCGCGCCTTCCCAGGCGGTGACCCGGGCCTCGGCCTCGGCGCCGTAGAACTCCGCGTCGGTCTGGACGTACTGGAACACCGGCAGCTCGTCTTCCTCGGCGCCGGTGGGGCGAAGGTCGATGAAGCCGTCGTAGGTGGCGTGGAACAGGTGCAGGTCCGCCTCGAACAGCCCCTCGTCCTCATAGTGCAGCGCCGCCTCCAGCGAGGTCACCTCCTCGTTGTCGAGCGACGGATCGCCGATCTCAAAGGCGCGGGTGGCGATGTGCGGCCCCTCGGCGAACAGCTCGGCCTCCGTCGGCGCCCGGCCGTTGCGCGAGACCGACAGGCCGACGAACCAGCCGTCGGCGGGCTTTGCGAAGACGCCGACGGAGCCGGAGACGTTCGTGAAGCTCTCCGACCCGGCCACGCTGTCCAGATCTCGCGTATCGACGCGCAGCCCGCCCTCCAGGCCCCAGGTCCCGCGATCCAGGCGCTGGAGCGTATAGGCGCCGAACTCGGTGATGTCGGTCTGGGGCACATAGGCCTCGTCGCCGACGGCGTTGAGGTCCCGGCTCAGCGCCTGCAGGCCGAAGGCGCCGTCCCAGCCGCCGCGTCGACGCTGCACGAACTCGACCCGCCCTTCATAGCCTTCGGAGATGAAGACCGTGCCCGTCTCCTCGCCCTCGAACTCGGTGTGGGTATAGTCGGCGTAGCCTCCGGCGAAGCGCACCTGGGACAGGGGGCCGGCGACGAACTCGTACGCCCCGCGCAGGTCGTAGCGGGTCTGTTCCAGACCGATCGTGACGACCTCTTCCTCCTCCTCGTGATCCTCGTCGTGGTCCTCGTCTTCGCCCTCCTCGTGCTCATGCTCGTGAGCGTGCCCCGGCACGCCGTAGTCGGTCTCCGTCCGCTTGACGGACAGGCCGACGAAGCCCCAGCCGCCGACGTAGGAGACGCCGGCGCCGTAGGCGTCGAGATTGACGAAACTGTTCTCGAGCGTGGTCTCGCCCGTGTCCTCGTAGTCCTCGCCCTCGGCCTCCAGCTGGCGGCGCGATTCCGCGGGCGCGGGGATGTCATAGTCCCCCGCCTCGCGGCGCAGGGCGTCAAGCGTGAACACCAGCGGCCCGGCGGCGAAGCTGACCCCGCCGCCGATCTTGTAGCCGTCGTCGACGCTGGACGACTGGGCGGAGATGCTACCGTCGATCCCGCCTTCGGGGGCTTCCTCGGGGATGCGGCCGTCGATGACGTTGACCACCCCGCCGATGGCCGAGCCGCCGAACGCCAGCGTTTGCGGCCCGCGCAGGACCTCGATGCGGGTCGCCTCGCCCGGATCCGCCGCCACCTGGTGATCAGGCGAGAGGGCGGAGGCGTCGATCAGCCCCAGCCCGTTGGTCAGCACCTGTACGCGCGGCCCGGCCAAGCCCCGGATCACGGGCCGGCTGGCCCCCGCCGCGAAGCTGGTGGAGCGCACGCCCGGAAGACCGTTGAGCACGTCGCCGAGGCCAGCGGAGGGAGCGGTCAACAGATCCTCCTCATCCAGCACGTCGACGGCGATCGTCGTCGCATCGGCGGTCACGCCGTAGGGCGCGGCGGTGACGACGATCTCCTCGACGGTGGTGACCCGCCGATCCTGCGCAGCGGTCGTCCCGGCCAGACCGGCGACGAGGACGAGGACGGCGGCGGAAACGGTGTGACGCATAGAGAACTCCGGAGCTGAGGCTCTCAACCGTTATGAGATAACGTCGCATCTGGTCAAGCGCCGTTGCGGGGCGGAGCGAAGGCGATTAGCTGAGGGACATGGCCGACGGTTGCCGACATCACGATCCGCATGCCGGATTGAAGGCGAAGGCGCTGGCCCGCGCGCTGGACGCGGCCGAGGCGGCCTGCCGGAACGACGGCGAGCGCATGACCGAGCCGCGCCGACGCGTGCTGGAGCTGCTGCTGGAGGCCGGCGAACCGGTCAAGGCCTATGACCTCATCGGCCGGTATGGCCGCGACGGACAGGCGGCCAAGCCGCCGACGGTCTATCGCGCGTTGGAGTTCCTGGAGCGGCGGGGGCTGGCGCATCGCATCGCGTCGCTGTCGGCCTACGTCGCCTGCGCCCACGATGCAGGCGAGCATGCCGCGGCCTTTCTGATCTGCGATTGCTGCGGCGAGGCGCGGGAGTTCGAACCGCCCGCCGGCGCTGGACTGGCGGCGGCGGCGTCCCAGCACGGTTATGCGCTGGAGCGGGTGACGATCGAGGCGCACGGCCGCTGTTCGGCCTGCCGCGAGGGCTGATCGCCGCAAGGGCGCGGCGTCTATGGCGCGAGGCTTCGCGAAGGCCTAACTGACATCGCATGGACGCCGCCCGGCTGACCCCGCCCCGTCGCCTTGAGATTCCCTTGCCGGAGCGTGAGGCGGGCGGAACGATCGCCGCGCTCGAAATCGGGCCGACGGACCGGCCCGTCGATCTCCTCTTCCTCCACGCCAACGGCTTCAACGCCGGCACCTATCGCCAGCTGCTCGCCCCGCTGGGCGGCGCGCTGCGCGTCCTCGCGCTCGATCTGCGCGGGCACGGTCGGACCCGGCTGAGCGCCGAACCGGCCGGGCGTCGCAACTGGGGGGATTTCACGGCCGATGTCGCCGCAGTGCTCGATCGGCTGGACGGGCCGCCGGTGGTGGTGGCGGGACATTCGATGGGCGGAACGGCCGGCCTGCTCGGGGCGGCCGAGCGCCCCGCACGGGTTTCGAGTCTTGTCCTCCTTGATCCGGTGATCTGGCCCCGGCCGGCCACCCTGATGCTGAATCTGCCGCTGTCGCGGCGGCTGGCGGGTCGCATTCCGCTGGTGAAGGGAGCGCTTCGCCGTCGCCGCACCTTCAGGGACCGCCTGGAGGCGCTGGCCGCCTATCGCGGGCGCGGCGCCTTCAAGGGGTGGCCCGACGCCGTTCTGGCCGACTATGTCGCCGAAGGATTCGTCGAGGAGGGTGATCACGTGCGCCTGACCTGCGCCCCGGAATGGGAGGCGTCGAACTACGCGGCTCAGGCGCATGACCCCTGGCGGGCGCTGTCCCGCGTCGACCGGCCGGTGCGGATCCTCAGAGCCGCGCGGGACAGCACCTGCCACGTGCTGAAGCCCACGCGGCCGGGGGTGACCGTCGAGACCGTGGACGCCGGACACTTCTTCCCGATGACGCGGCCGGACGTGGCGCGAGACGCCCTGTTCGACGCGGCGGTCTAGATCCAGCCCTTCCTGCGAAACCACAGAAGCGGCAGCACCGCCGAGGCGACCATGGCCAGAAGCGCCGCTGGATAGGCCCAGGGTCGCGACAGCTCCGGCATGTGCTGGAAGTTCATGCCGTAGATCGACGCGATCAGCGTCGGCGGCAGGAAGGCGGCGGCCGCCACCGAGAAGATCTTGATGATGGCCGACTGCTCCACATTGATCAGGCCCAGCGCTGCGTTCAGCTGAAACTCGATGTTGGCCGCGACGGCCTCCGCGTGGGCGTTCAGGCTCTCGGCGTCGCCGCGCAGGGACCGCAGATGCTCCCGCACCAGCCTGTTCCGGTCCATGCCTCCGTCAAGCCCCACATAGACGAAGATGCGCGACAGCCCCGCCAGGCTCTCCTCGATCCGGGCCGTGGCGATGTGGGCCCTGCCCAGCCGGGCGATCAGGCCCGCGAAACCGCCGGTTCGGCCGCCGGAGAAGATCTCCTGCGCGATGCCCTCGACGCGGTCGTCGACGCGCCGCAGCACAGCCGACAGCCGGTCGATCGCGGCCTCCATGATGGCGAGGAACACGTCGGAGCCGTGGACGCAGGCGGCGGGCTCGGCGAGGAGCCGGTCCCAAACCGCCTGGACAGGCTTGGGATCGAAGTAGCGGATGGTGACCAGAGGCCCCTTTGTCAGCACGCAGGTGACGCCCTCCAGTTCCGGCGCCTCATCGTCTCCGTGCTTGAGCAGGTCGGCGACCACGAAGGTCGCGCCGTCAACACGATAGAGGCGGCTCGATTCCTCGATCGCGGACATCTCCTCGCGGGTGGGGATCTGCAGACCCAGCGCCGCCTCGACGATCAGCTCCTCCTCGCGGGAGGGCTGGAACAGGTCGATCCACACCACGTCCGCCTCGGGACGCCAGCCAGGGCGGGGCGTCATAGGCTTCAACCCCCCGGCGCGATGGATGCGGATCATCGCGCGCGGCCTGGCGGCAGTGTCAGTTGGATCCGCCAGCGACGGCGGCGCCGGCCTGGCGCGCCGCGTTGTAGACGAAGCCGTAGGTCGGATAGACGGTCGTCCCCAGGTCGTTGATCGGGTTGTACCAGACCTTGACCGCGCTCCAGTCGCCGCTGTCCGAGACGTCGACGACGGTGACGTTCTCCTCCACGCGACCGCGGCTGCCGCCCCAGTTGGCGTGGGTCACCTGGATGACGCGGTCTGTGAGCACGTTGGACACCACAGCGACGTGGCCCCGCGACATGCGGCCGTGGGGCCGGAAAACCAGGACCGAGCCCGTCTGCGGCCGGCGGCCGGTATTGAAACGCTCGAGCGCCTGGTTCCACCAGGTCCAGGCGTCGCCGAAGATCTGGATGCCCGAGAACATGCGGGCGAAGGTCACGCACTGCCAGTAGGGCTCGTCCGCCCGGACCTGCATCGGCGTCGCCGCCGCGAAAATCCCGAGGGTCGCCGCAACCGCGACGGCTTTGAGCCGTTGAGACATTCCGTGCCTGTTCACCGTGGAGGGGAGAATCTCCCCTAACCGATCGCGCGCGGCTCTCAAAGCGCCGCCTTTGACGCGATTTCACCAGCGGGCGAGATCGCCGCGCGCCGCTGCGACAGTCCTCGCATCCAGCGCCGGGCCGGGTGCTCCACCAGATGGTAGGAGATCGCCGCCGCCACGGGCAGGCCCGCCAGGACGATGACCCACAGCCATACCGGCAGCTGTTTGTCGGCGGAGCCCGCCAGGCGCGCGGCCACGTTGACGGCCAAAATCTGCCAGGGCGCCGCGATCATGTAGATCGAGTAGCTGATCTCCCCGAGATAGACGCCGGTCCGCGACGACAGGACTCCGGCCCGCTCGTTCGACAAGCCGGCCAGGCCCAGGATCAGGGGTCCGAACAGCAACACGATGAGTCCGTCCCACATCGGGATGCTGGCCGCCGCGAGGATGGCCGCCGCGGAGGAGCCGGCGACCCAGCCGGCGAAAGGCGCGGGCGACCGGCGATGCAGGAGATAGAGCGCGCAGCCGAAGGCGAAGCAGGGCACGATCCTGAGCGCCCCCCACCGGATGGTCGCTTCGGTCAGCGGAAAGCCCGCCAGTCGCTGGAAGACCGCGTAGAGGGCCAGCAGTCCCGCCGCGGCCATCAGCGTGGCGACGAGGGGCCGGGATCGCAGCCGCCAGGCCACGAAGGCGAAGGCTGGGAACAGCAGATAGGCGAACCATTCCGCCGAGATCGACCAAGAGGGATGGTTCCAGCCGGCCTCCGGCGCGAAGCCCCAGGCGTGCACGAGCAGGAGGTTCGCCGGCAGGGACTCCCAGCTGAGCAGGCTCGCGTCCACCGCGATGCCGGCGACGCCCGCAGCGATCGCCAGGGCGCCCACGCCGACCAGCGTGAACAGGTGCAGAGGATAGACCCGCGCCAGCCGCGCCCACAGGAAGCCGCCGTAGCGGAAGCGCTTCTCCCCCGCCGCCTCCAGGTAGACATGGCTGAGGATGAAGCCGGACAGAACGAAGAACAGCTCGACCCCGAGATAACCCTTGGTCGCCAGGACCGGCGTGAAGCCGACGTCGAGGTTCTTCCAGAAGGTGTAAAGCACCACCCACATGGCGGCGACGAACCGCAGGGTGGTGAGGGCGCGCAGATCGGCGGGAGGCGCGACGGGGGTCATGCAACCGCCGATAGCGCACCCCCATCTAGAAAAGGTTTACGCCCCCTCGCCCGACAGGACTCGCGCCGTCAGGTCGGCGCAGCCGACGAGCTCGCGATCTTCGGTCTGAACGCGCGCCGTGAGTGGGTAGAGGCGATCGCTCATGCCGTCGGAGCACTCCGTGGCGATCAGGGTCAGGGTCAGCTCCTGGCCCCGGTCGTCGGCGCCGCGCCAGACGGCGGTGGTGCCCATCACCTCGGGACTGTCAGCCTCAAACCGCTGCTCGGGAATGTCCACGCCCGTCAGGATCAAGGTTCCGGACGACACGTCGACGCCCCAGAAAGGCTCGGTTCCCAGCGCGCGCAGCGGCTGGTTCAGGTCCACTTCGCCCAGCATCGCGGGTGGCGGCTCGGGCGTCGTCGCCGGCGGGCCCGCGGCGACTTCCGGCTGGGTGTCGCAGGCGGCGAGCGCGAGGACGAGGGCGGACAGGATCAGCGGGCGCATGACGACCTCCAGCAAAGCAGC
>JBKBUS010000306.1:0-3086 GCA_046290035.1 Brevundimonas sp. | reverse complement strand
GCCGATGCCCCT
Organism: Brevundimonas sp.; assembly: GCA_046290035.1. GTDB lineage: Bacteria > Pseudomonadota > Alphaproteobacteria > Caulobacterales > Caulobacteraceae > Brevundimonas. The sequence goes on along the minus strand of JBKBUS010000306.1, from coordinate 3,074 downwards.
CCAGCCGGGCGGCCTCGCCGGTGATCCAGCGGCTCTCCCCCGACGAGGTGGCGATGCGGCCGTCCAGCGAGGTGGCGACCTTCCAGGTGACGTGCGGCCGGCTCACGACCGGTCGGTCTCGTCGAAACCTTCGGCGTCAAGAAAGCGGGCGAAGTCGCCGGTTTTCCTGAAATCCTTGTACACGGACGCGTAGCGGACGTAGGCCACCTCATCCACGGACTTCAGCGCCTTCATGATGAAGTCGCCGACGACGCTGGACTGGATGTCGGTTTCTCCCAGGCTTTCGAGCTGGCGCGTGATGCGGCTGACCAGCTGTTCGATCTGCTCGGGCTGCACCGGGCGTTTGCGCAAGGCGACGTTCAGCGACCGTTCCAGCTTGTCGCGGTCGAAGGGCGTGCGGCGGCCGTTGCGCTTGACGATCACCAGCTCGCGCAGCTGGACCCGCTCGAAGGTGGTGAAGCGCCCGTTGCAGTTGGGACACGAACGACGACGCCTGATGGCCGCGCCGTCGTCGGACGGGCGACTGTCCTTCACCTGCGTGTCGGCGTGGCCGCAGAAGGGGCACTTCATCCGGGGCTTATCCGTAGATGGGGAAGCGGCGCGTCAACTCGCGCACCTGGCCCGCCACCTTCTGCACGACCACGGCGTCCGCCTCGTCCGTGCCGTTCATGGAGTCGATCACGTCGGCGATCCAGTGACCGACCTGCTGGAACTCCGCCACGCCGAAACCGCGCGTCGTCGCCGCCGGAGTCCCCAGACGGACGCCGGAAGTGACCGTGAAGGGCGCGGTGTCGAACGGCACGCCGTTCTTGTTGCAGGTCATCAGAGCGTGATCCAGCTGCGCCTCGGTCGCCTTGCCGGTCACGCCCTTGGGGCGCAGGTCGACCAGCATGACGTGGCTGTCGGTGCCGCCCGACACGATCTTCAGGCCCCGCTCGACCAGCACGGCGGCCAGGGCGCGGGCGTTGTCCACCACCTGCTGGGCGTACTGTTTGAACTCGGGCTTCAGCGCCTCGCCGAAGGCCACGGCCTTGGCCGCGATCACATGCTCCAGCGGCCCGCCCTGCAGGCCCGGGAAGACGGCGGAGTTGATCTTCTTGCCCAGCTCCACGTCGTTCGAAAGGATCAGCCCGCCGCGCGGGCCGCGCAGGGTCTTGTGCGTCGTGGTCGTGACGACGTGGGCGTGCGGGATCGGGCTGGGATAGACGCCCCCGGCCACCAGACCCGCGTAATGCGCCATGTCGACCATCAGGTAGGCACCGACCGAATCCGCGATCTCGCGGAAACGCTTGAAGTCGATGTGCCGCGAATAGGCCGAGGCGCCAGCGATGATGATCTTCGGCTTCTCGGCCTCGGCCATCTGGGCCACGTGGTCGTAGTCGATCAGGTGGTCGTCCTCGCGCACCTTGTAGGTCACAGGCCGGAACCACTTGCCGGACTGGTTCGCCGGGCTGCCGTGCGTCAGGTGCCCGCCGGCCGCCAGATCCATGCCCAGGAAGGTGTCGCCGGGCTGGAGCAGCGCCAGGAACACCGCCTGATTGGCCTGGGCGCCCGAGTGGGGCTGTACGTTGGCGAACGCGCAGCCGAACAGTTCCTTGGCCCGGTCGCGCGCCAGGTCCTCCACCACGTCGACGAATTCGCAGCCGCCGTAGTAGCGCCGGCCCGGATACCCCTCCGCATACTTGTTGGTCAGGACCGAGCCTTGCGCCTCCAGCACCGCCTTGGAGACGATGTTCTCCGACGCGATCAGCTCGATCTGCTCCTGCTGACGCTTCAGCTCGCCCTGAATGGCCTTGAAGACGTCGGCGTCGGCGCTCGACAGGGCGGTCTGGAAGAAGGCGTCGTGGTTGAAGGCGGTCACGGGGCGGTCCTCGGCGGGCGAAAAACGGGGCTCGCCTATCTACGCCCCACGCCGGATCGCCACAACATCTTGTGTCCAGACGCACGGTCGCGCCGATCCGCGCTCTCGCAGCGACCGCTTGACTTCGCCGCGCGCGCGTCAGACCGAGAGCCGGATGACCGCGCGGCCCGCCCCTGAAGACGACACCTCGCTCCGGCCGCTGCTGGCGCGGGTGTGGCGCGACTACCTGTCCCGGCGCTGGGGGCGGCTGGCGCTGTCGCTGGTGTGCGCCGCCGGGGCCGGCGGCCTGACGGCGCTGCTGCTCAAGCTGCTGGAGCCCGCGATCAACGGCCTGTTCGTCCGTCAGGACGCGGCGGTGTCGATCCTGGGCCTGATCGAGGTGCCCACGCGCGACGCGGCGGTCTGGATTCCGCTGATCATCGCCGCCGCCTCGGCGCTTCGGGCCGTCTTCGCCCTCGGCCAGGCCGCCCTGGTCAATCGCCTGGGCCACGGGGTGGTCGGCGACATTCAGATCCGGCTGTTCGGCGCCATGATCCGCGCCGACCTCGCCCGGCTCCGCTCCCAGCACTCCGGCAGCTTCGTGGCCAGCGTCCTGTTCGACGCCAATCTGGTGCGCGAGGCCTTCACCAACGGGGTCGTGAACTACACCCAGCACGGCCTGACCCTGGTCGCGGTCCTGATCGCCATGGTGTTCATCGACTGGCGCCTCAGCCTGATCGTGCTCCTCGGCGTGCCGATGGTCAGCCTGATCCTGCGCCGCTTCTCCAAGCGCACGCGCAAGGCCGCCCAGGGCGCCATGGTGGAGACCGAGAACCTCTCGACCGCCCTGATGGAGAACCTGGACGGCGTCCGCCTCATCAAGATCGAGAACCGCGAGGCCGCGGAGGAGGCGCGGGTTGCCGAGCTGGTGGGCCGGCGCCAGCGCTTCGTCATCAAGGGGGCGGACGCCCGGGCCTTCGCGGGCCCCGCCAGCGACCTGGTCGCCTATGTGGTCGTGGCGCTGGTGCTCGCCTACGCCGGCTGGCGCGCCCAGTCGGGGGCCATGAACGTGGGACAGTTCGCCGCCTTCATCGGCCTGCTGCTCGCGGCCGGGCAGTCGCTGCGCCAGGTCACGAACCTGGCCACGGTGATGAGCGAAGGCTTCACCGCCGCGCGTCGCCTGTTCGCCGCCCTGGACATCGAGCCGGAAATCCGTGAGGCGGCCGACGCCGAG
>JBKBUS010000305.1:0-3086 GCA_046290035.1 Brevundimonas sp. | reverse complement strand
TCGCGGCGGACAGGCCGTGATAGCCGGCGCCCGAGTGCCAGGACCGGTCCGCGGCGCCCTTGGCGCGCGACCGCGCGGCCGCATAGGCGAGCGCGGCGAGCACCACCAGAAGGGCGAGAAGGGTCAGGAACATCTTAAACCGAAGGGCGCCCGAGGGCAGGAATCAGATCGCACCGGACGCCCGGCCGTTCTTTTCCGGCGGAACCTGCCCTGCGTTGACTGTCGGATTAAGACGGCCGCGTGACAGTTCTGTTACGCCGCCCGGGGCGCGCTCGCGCGATCGGCGGCGGGAGGAGACGTCCGGTCGGCGGCGATGCTCGTCGGGAAGTAGGCGGTGAACGCGGCCCCCTGGCCCGGCAGGCTTTCCACGATGAGCCCCCCGCGATGGCGGTTGGCGATGTGCTTGACGATCGCCAGGCCTAGGCCCGTGCCCGGACGATCGCCGCTCTTCTGGCCCTCGACCCTGTAGAATCGTTCGGTCAGCCGCGGCAGGTGCTCGCGCGCGAGACCCGGGCCATGATCCCGCACGGTGACCGAGGCGTAGCGTGCGTGGGCCTGCCGGTCCGGCGTCAGCAGCGGCAGGCGCCATGCCCCCGCGAACTTCGGAGCCGCGATCGCCTCCGGGCCCTGATCGGCCGCCACGGCGATTTCGACGCGCCCCCCCTCCGGCGAGTATTTCAGAGCATTGTCGACCAGGTTCTGCAGCACCTGAACGATCTCGTCCCGATCCCCCACGACCGTGGCGCGCCGGTCAGGGCTGTCGACGAGGATCTCGACGTTCTTTTCCCGCGCCATAAGGGCCACCGCGTCGATCACATCCGACAGGGCCATGCCCAGATCGACGCGTCCCGACGGGGGGATGTGCTCGTTCAGCTCGATCCGGCTGAGCGACAGCAGATCGCTGACCAGCCGGCTCATCCGATTGGCCTGGGCCGCCATGATGTCCAGAAAGCGATCGCGGGCCGCGGGGTCTTCCCGAGCATGGCCCTTCAGCGTCTCGATGAACCCGGCCAGGGAGGCCAGCGGCGTCTTGAGTTCGTGGCTGGCGTTGGCGAGGAAGTCCACGCGCATCATCGCCATGCGCCGCTGATCCGTCTCGTCGCGCAGGATGACCAGCGCCAGACGCTCGCCCGCGGCCGCTTCGATCGGCTGGATGCGGACCCGCCAGTGGACCGGGCGCGCGCCGCCGGACTCCAGCTCCGTGTCGGCCTCGACGCCGCCGAACAGCGCTTCGTCGACCGCCTCGAGCACTTTCGGGTCTCTCAGCACGGAGACGAGCAACGCCCCCTCCCGCTGGATCTTCAGAAGGTCGCGGGCGGCCCCGTTGGCCAGGCGGACGCGGCGTCCCGCGATGTCGTCAGCCTCCCCGCCCGTCACGACGAGGACGGGGTCGACCATCGCCTCGAACACGGCGTCGAGCAGGCCGTCGTCCCTCGTGGACGCCGCGTCGCTTGGAACCTCCGCCATCGTCGCCGGCGCTGCGGGCCTGGCCCGGCGGGCGTTGATGGCCCAGGTCGACACAGCCACGACCCCGGCGGCGATCAGCAGTTCCCGGGCGACGGCCGGGTTTAGGACCGCGACGACGATCAGCGCCGTGCAGGCCACGCCCGCGCTCGCCCCGACGGTCCAGAGCCTGGAGCCGGCGTCCGGCGCGACCGGCGACGGGGTGCTCTCGTAAGGCATTCACCTCCCCTTGAGACCGGCTCGACGCGGCGCGTTCGATGGGTCGAATCCCTGGCCTCATCATCCTTGCCTCAGGCGTGTGACGGACGAAAGGCGCCGTTCACCCACGCTTTCTTCACCTCTGACGGTCAGGCTGCGGGGCTGAACGGAGCAGAATGCGCCTTGAACGTCCTGATCGCCTGCCTGACCCAACAGCACGACCCGCGTCTGGTCCTCGTCGCCGCCGGCGTGGCGCTGATCGGCTCCGCCGTTGGCTTTCGCATGCTGCGTCTGGCCGCCTCGGGCCGAGGAACGCGATCAGCGGTCATGGCCGTATGCGCCGCGCTCAGCCTCGGCATCGGAGCGTGGACCACGCACTTCGTGTCCATGCTGGCCTGGGTCCCCGGTCTGCCTGTCCAGTACCCGCTCGGCGGCGTGGTGGTGTCGCTTCTCGTCGCCCTGGCCGGCTCAGGGCTGGCCACCGCGCTCGTCCTGATGCGCGGCGTGGCGGCGCGGACCTTGGCCGGACTGGTGGTCGCGTCGAGCCTCGCCGCGATGCATTTCATCGGCATGGACGGTCTTCTGTTGCCGGTCGCCATGAGCTGGAGCCTGCCGATCGCCGGGCTGTCCATCGGCTGGATGATGCTGCTCGGCGTGGCCGCGTTCGTCTCTCACAGCCACAGAAGCTCGCCCGCTCGCCAGGTCGCCGCAACGCTGTTGCTGACGCTGGGCATCGCGGGCCTGCATTACGGAGCCATGTCCGCCGTCGCGGTCGAGACGACCTTCGCCGCCGCCGAGCTCAGCGAAAGCGGCAAGGCGCTCGCCTACGCCGTGGGCCTGGCCTCCACGATCGTGGTGCTCGCCGCGGGCCTGCTGACCGGCGTGGAGATGTGGGGGCGCGTCGGCGCCTTGCGCCACCTTCGCGACGCGATCGACGCCATGCCGGACGGCCTGGCCTTCTTCGATTCCGACGATCGCCTGAGGATCTGGAACACCCGCTACGCCGAGCTGTGCCCCGAGCTGGCGGATCAGCTCCGACCCGGGACGCCGTTCACCGACCTGCTGGACGACGACCTGGCGCGGGGCGCGGTGAAGGATGCGATCGGCCGCGAGGCCGAGTGGCGCGCCGAACGCCTGGCGGAGCGTCGCAAGCTCAGCGCGACCCTGGAACAGCGCCTCTCCGACGACCGCTGGCTCCGGGTTCAGGACCGACGCACCGCCGAGGGCGGTACGGTCACGGTCTTTAACGACATCACCGACCTCAAGCGCAGCGCCGTGGTGCTGGCCGCGGCCCGCGACGCGCCGCGTCAAGCGCTGCACCCTGTGGCCAGCGACTTTTTGCGCGCCGTCGCCATCACGCTGATGGGGTGGGCGCGGGCTCGGTTGGGCGCCACCGACGCCACTTGGGACGCTGGGGCCGGCGC
>JBKBUS010000304.1:0-3087 GCA_046290035.1 Brevundimonas sp. | reverse complement strand
AAGGCAACGGTTTGCTAAATCGTCGTACCCTGTAAGGGGTACCGAGGGTTCGAATCCCTCCGTCTCCGCCAGAGCCCTGTTCGTGGGCCTTCGCAGCCATCCACAGACAATCCGCTGAAACCCTTGCGCCACGGGCATTTGAGCCCGTTGGCTTTCGTCCGCGTTCGCTCGCTATCGGCGATAGAACTTAGGACAGAGCTTAGGACAGCGTCCGACCCTGACGTAGTGCTATGTTCTGCATCCGTTCACGGAGGCGGCATGGCCAAGGCGATCCATCGACTGAACTGGAGGAAGGTTCCCACCCTGGGCCCCGGCTGGCACGCCGACGGGCTGGGCCTCTACGTGCGCGTTGAGGAGACGGGCAACCGCCGCTGGGTGTTCGTGTTCCACCGGGGCGGCCGGCGCCGTGAGCTCGGCCTGGGCTCCGCTGAGACCGTGCCCCTTGCCGACGCCCGTAGGATGGCCGCAGACGCCAGGGAGCAGATCCGGCAGGGCCTGGACCCCATAGCCGCCCGGCGCGCCGCCCAGACGCCGCAGCAGGTCGTGCCATTCAGCGAAGTGGCGTCCAGTCTGCTCGATGAGCTGGAGAAGGGCTGGAAGTCGCCGAAGCAGCGGCCTCAGTGGGAGGCATCCCTACAGACCCACGCCCCGGCGATCTGGAAGGCCGACGTCGCCCTGATCGACACGGAAATGGTCCTGAAGGCGCTCCGCCCGATCTGGATGTCCAAGCCGGAGACGGCGAGCCGCGTCAGGTCCCGGATCGAGCGCGTGCTGGACGCCGCGAAGGTGCGGGGCTTCAGGGAGGGCGAGAACCCGGCGCGATGGAGGGGCCACATGGATGCGCTGCTGTCGCGGGCCAAGCGCCAGAAGGGCCACCACGCCGCCATGCACTACAGGGACGTTCCGGCCTATGTGACCCAGCTGTCGGGCCGGCACAGCGTGTCTTCCCTGGCGTTGCGGTTCTTGATCTTCACCGCCGCCCGGTCCGGGGAGGTGAGGGGGGCTCGCTGGGATGAGGTCGACGGCGACACCTGGGTCATCCCGGCGGAGCGGATGAAGGCCGCCCGAGAGCACCGCGTGCCGCTGAACGAAGGGGCGAGAGCCGTGCTCGACAGCATTCCGACCGAAGCCAGGGGCACGCTGATCTTCCCCGGTCTGAACGGGCAGCTCAGCGACATGACGCTGTCGGTCCTGATGCGGAAGTCTGGCGCCGGTCACGCCACGCCTCATGGCTTTCGGTCCTCGTTCAAGGACTGGGCTATGGACTGCACCAGCTTTCCCGACGAGGTCAGCGAGGAGGCCCTGGCGCACACCGTGGGGTCGGCGGTCCGGCAGGCCTACCGGAGAGGCCAGGCGCTGGAGAAGCGCCGGGCGCTCATGGCCGCATGGTCGGACCATTGCCTGGGTAAGGCCAGAACCGTCACCCGGCTTTTCGGATGAGAACCCGCCTGCGCAACACCATCACCGCAGCCGACATAGCCGAGCTGGAGAAGGCGCACCGGATCGTGTGCGGGATCATGGTGGGACTGAACCCGGCCTCGGCCGCAGCCCTACCGCTCTACGCCGCCGCCTCGGTCCTGCGGCAATGCGCTGTGGACCTGTCAGGCGACCCGGCGATCTGGAGGGAGCGGGGAACTGCGGAGCAGATGCCGAGCGCCAGAAATGGCGAAGGCCCGCCACCCGGTGAGGGGTGACGGGCCTCGATAGCGGAGCCCTGGGCTCAACGCTGGGATGGTCTAGGGCTGGAGCAGGCTAGCCAGGATCGTGCGGGGGTGCGGCCTGCGGTTTGCAGTCCACCTTGACCCCGAGCGTCTTGGCCCCCTCGCAGATGGCGCGGATAGTCGCCCATCCCCGCTCGCCCCAAGCCTCAACGGCGTTGTCATGTCGTTCCCCAGCGATGCGGCTGGTGAGCACGTCATCCGGCGGAACCGGCTTGGCCTCAACCGCCAAAAGCTCGGCAGGCGGGAAGGTCGCGGCCGGCGTCGCGCAGCTGGCGGCACCGGCGCCGCAGATCACGCTCATCAGGCACGCTGTCAGGAATCGCTTCGGCCGCACGGTCTCTCTCCTGTTGCCGCTGGTTGATGGTGGTGGTCTCGCGCGCCGCCTGGGAGACGGCGGTGGAGCCCGCTTGGGCCACGCGGACGTTCTGTTCCGCTTGGCGCGCTGCCTGCCGGTCCCGCTCAGCCTGTGCGCAATACGCACCGAAGATCAGGAATGCGGTCAGGAGTCCGATCACCGCCCATGCCCTGGGGGAGATGGAGCGGAGGAAGACGAGGGCGGCCTTGAGGGCGATCATCCGAAGATCCTCCGCGCCGCGCCGACCACCAGCACGGCGATGAAAGCCTGAACCGCGATGCAGGTGATGGCGCCCAAGACGAAGGCGATGGCGACGGTTCTCATGAGGCGTAGAGCGCCGCTTCAGCCGCACGACGGCGGACAAGGCCATTCAGGCGCTTGCCCTTGGCGAACACCCACTTGCCGAACTCTCGCGCGGCCCCGGCATGATCCCCGGCGCGATGCTTCCTCAGAAGGGTCGAGCCCTTCAGGTTGGCGAGCCCGACGTTGTAGGCGAAGCTGACCAGCGCATCGAACTGGCTCTGCGTGGTTGGCGCGCCCTGCAGGGCTTCCGAGACCCCGGCGGCGAACTTGGCCACGTCCGCCTCGAAACGCTCCTCAACCTGTTCTCGGGTCCACACCGTGCCCTTTGTGATGCCCGGACCCGTAGAGCCGTAACCAATGGTCCAGGGAAGTCCGGTAGGCCCCGGATCGGGATAGGCCTCGATCAGCCCATCCGACCGCACCTTGGCCAGGCCCTCGAGCTCGTGCAGCAGCTTGATCGCAGCCGGGCTAACTGTCAGCCCCGCACCTTCCGGAGGAATCCCGAACAGGTCCGCCAGTTGGTCGATCAGGCGCACATGCTGGGCTGAGAACTTCCTTGCAGGCGCGAACGGGCGCACCGCGTCGAACAGCTCGCGTCGGCTCATGAAGGCTCCAGATTGTAGGGTGCGTTATCTGAGCGCTTGGGCCCCGGATCAGGCCTTAGGGGTCAGATGTTGGGTGTAGCGTTGGGCGCTACGCACAGATGGG
>JBKBUS010000303.1:0-3087 GCA_046290035.1 Brevundimonas sp. | reverse complement strand
CGTCCTTCCCTACCCCCAACGCTTGGGTCGAGGCTGCGGCGGAGCGCCTGGCCGAGGCGCTCCGCGTCGCCATCGCCGAGCGCGGCCAGGCCGTGTTCGCGGGCGCGGGGGGCTCGACGCCCTCCCCCATCTATCGCCGGCTGGCGGGCGCAGACCTGGACTGGTCGCGCGTGATCGTCCTGCCGGTGGATGAACGCCACGTGCCGGAGAGTTCGCCGGACTCCAACGCCCGGCTGCTGCGCGAGACGCTGATGACCGGGCCGGCGGCGGCCGCGAAGCTTCTGCCGCTGCACCACGCCGCCGTGACCGTGGACCGGTCGGCCGCCCTGGCCGCGCGGGCCCTTCAGCAGGTCGGCGGGCGGATCGACGCCGCCCTGCTGGGCATGGGCGAGGATGGCCATATCCTGTCGATCTTCCCCGGCAGCCCGACCCTGAAGTCGCTGCTGTCGCCCAAGCTGAAACCGACGGTGCTGGGCGTGCCGAAGGGTCGGGACGGGCTGGCGCCCTCGCTGGAACGGATCAGCCTGAACATCCCTTACCTGAAGGACGCCGGGCGCGTGGTCCTGGCGTTGACGGGCGCGAGGAAGCGCGAGGTGTTCGAGCGCGAGGTGACCGGCGACCCGGCCGTGACGCCCATCGCGGCGCTGGTCGCGTCGGTCCCGGCGCTGGACGTGATCTGGACGGAGGCCGGCTGATGGCGGAAATGCATCCCGTAACCGCGCGGGTGACCCAGCGGATCATCGAGCGGAGCCGAGCCACGCGCTCGGACTATCTGCGCCGCATGGACGCCGCCCGCGATCGCGGCGTGGCGCGGGCCAAGCTGTCGTGCGCCAACTGGGCCCACGCCTTCGCGGGCCAGACCGTCGCCGACAAGCTGACCATGATGGGCGGCAAGGCCCCGAACGTCGGCATCGTCACGGCCTACAACGACATGCTGTCGGCGCATCAGCCCTTCGAGCGTTTCCCCGAGATCATCCGGCAGGCCGCGCGCGAGGTCGGCGCCACCGCCCAGGTCGCCGGCGGCACGCCCGCCATGTGCGACGGAGTCACCCAGGGTCGGCCGGGCATGGAGCTGTCGCTCTTCAGCCGCGACGTCATCGCGATGTCGACCGGGATCGCCCTGACGCATGACGCCTTCGACGCCGCAGTCTGTCTGGGAGTCTGCGACAAGATCGTGCCGGGCCTGTTCATGGGGTCCTTGGCGTTCGGCCACCTGCCGGTGATCTTCGCCCCGGCCGGGCCGATGCCGTCGGGCATCCCCAACGCCGAGAAGGCGCGGGTCCGCGCCGAGTACGCCCAGGGCAAGGTGGACCGCCAGACCCTGCTGGAAAGCGAGGTCGCCAGCTATCACTCGCCCGGTACCTGCACCTTCTACGGCACGGCCAACTCTAACCAGATGATGATGGAGATGGCGGGCCTGCACATGCCGTCGACCGCCTTCGTGCACCCGGAGACGGGCCTGCGCGACGCCCTGACGGCGGCGGCGGCGAAGCGGGCGGTGGAGCTGGCGCGCTCGGGCGAGGGCCGCATGGCCGACGTCATCGACGAGAAGTCCGTCGTCAACATGATCGTGGCGCTCTTGGCCACCGGAGGTTCGACCAACCACGCCATCCACTTGGTCGCCATGGCGCGCTCGGCGGGCGTGCTGATCGACTGGACCGACATGGACGAGCTGAGCTCGGTCACGCCGCTCTTGGCGCGGGTCTATCCCAACGGAACCGCCGACGTGAACGCCTTCCAGGCGGCGGGCGGGGTCGCGTTCGTCGCGCGCGAGCTGGCCCAGAACGGCTACATCCACTCGGACGTGAAGACGATCGCGGGCGACGGCATCCACCACTACTTCAAGGAGCCGGTGCTTCAGGACGGCGAGCTGGTCTGGGTCGACGGGGTCGCCGAGACGCTGGATCCGGACATCCTGCGACCCGCGTCCGAGCCCTTCGACCGCGAGGGCGGCCTGCGGCTGGTGAAGGGCAACCTCGGCCGGGCCGTGATCAAGGTCTCGGCGGTCAAGCCGGAGCATCGCGTTGTCGAGGCGCCGGCGGTGGTCTTCTCGACCCAGGAGGAGTTCCTGGACGCCTTCAAGGCGGGCGAGCTGGATCGCGATTTCGTCGCCGTCCTTCGTTTCCAGGGCCCCAAGGCCAACGGCATGCCCGAGCTGCACAGCCTGTCGCCGGGCCTCAGCGTGCTGCAGGACCGCGGCTTCAAGGTGGCGCTGGTCACCGACGGGCGGATGTCGGGCGCGTCAGGCAAGACCCCGGCGGCCATCCACGTCACGCCTGAAACCATCGAGGGCGGGCCCCTGGCCTATGTTCGCACCGGCGACATCGTGCGGCTGGACGCCGAAACCGGCGAGCTGAGCGTGATGACGTCGGACGGCGAGCTGACAGGCCGCGAGCCGGTCCGGCCGGGCGAGGTCCAGGCCTGGGGCTATGGGCGGGAGCTGTTCAGCGGCTTCCGCGCCCTGGTCAGCAGCGCCGAGGAAGGCGCCTCGGTGTGTTTCGCGGCCGACTACGGCGCGGGCGCGCGCAAGGATCACGTCGACGGCGACGTCAACGACCGCATGGTGGACGCATGAAGGATCTTCATCTGCTCGTGGGCGACGTGGGCGGCACCAACGCCCGCTTCGCCATCGCCCGGTGCATCGAGGACCGCATCGAGCTTGAGCACCACGAGAGCTTCCCGGCCGAACGCTATCCGACCTTCAAGGAGGGCGTGGCCGCCTTCATCGACGGCTGCGAGGTCAAGCCCGTCGGCGGCGTGATCGCAGTGGCGGGGCCCATCGACGACGGCGCGATCGACCTGACCAACTCGCCCTGGCGGACGTCGGAGGCCGAGCTTGCGACGCTGGGGTTGAATCCGGTGCGCCTCATCAACGACTTCGAGGCCCTGGCCTGGGGCGCGCCGATCGTGACTCCGGACCAGCTGGCTCACCTGGGCGGGCCCGAGGCGGGCGATCCCCATGCGGCCATCGCGGTCCTGGGCCCGGGCACCGGCTTCGGCGTGTCGGCCCTGGCGCGCGACGTCCACGGTCGGGAGATGGCGCTGCCGTCCGAGGGCGGCCACGCCTGTTTCGCGCCGGGCGATCCG
>JBKBUS010000302.1:0-3115 GCA_046290035.1 Brevundimonas sp. | reverse complement strand
CACAAACCCAAACCCCCCCGGCCGCGGCCGGGCCTCGGATCGGTCAGGCGGTTGAAGCGCCTTACTTGATCTTGCCTTCCTTGAACTCGACGTGCTTGCGCGCGACCGGGTCGTACTTCCGCACGACCATCTTCTCGGTCATGGTCCGGGCGTTCTTCTTGGTGACGTAGAAGAAGCCGGTGTCGGCCGTGGAGTTCAGACGGATCTTGATGGAAGCCGGTTTGGCCATCGGAATTGCCTTTGCGACGGCGAAAGCCGCTTGAAACGAGAGGCGCGGAAAATACTCAGGACGCCCGTGAAGTCAACGGGCGACGCGCGGACTTGCGCGCGGCCGCTCCGACTGGGCTAGGCTCCGGGCATGAACCGTACGCTCGTCAGCCTTATCGCCGCCGCCGCCGTCACCTCGGCCTGCGCCTCGACGCCAAGGGTCGCCCCATCCCACGACGCCTTCATGGCCAACCTCAACGCCCTGTGCGGGCAGCGATTCGAGGGGCGGGTCACGACGACCGACCCTGCCGACGCCGCCTTCGCCTCGTCACGGCTGCTCATGCATGTGCGCGACTGCTCCCCGACGGAGGTGCGGATCCCCTTCTGGGTCGGCGAGGACCGCAGCCGCACCTGGATCGTCACCCGCGAGCCGCACGGCCTGACGCTGAAGCACGATCACCGGGACCCGCAGGGACGGCCGACGGGGCTGCACTGGTATGGCGGCGACACCGAGGGGCCCGGCACCGCTGAGCGGCAGACCTTTCCGGTCGACGACTTCTCGGTGGAGCTGTTCACCGCCAATGACGCCGCCGTCTCGGTGACGAACGTCTGGGCGATGGAGGTGCGGCCGGGCGAGACCTTCGCCTACGAACTGACGCGGCCGAACCGCCACTTCCGCGTGGAGTTCGACCTGACGCGGCCGGTGGCGGAGTGATCAGTCGTAGCTGACCTGGTGCCGGCCGTGCAGCCAGCGCACGAAGGGCAGGGGGCGGTCCGGCGCCTCCAGCCGGGCTGAGACCTCCTTCAGCACGAAGCGGGTGATGGCGGGCAGGTCCTGCGCCGCGGCCTGGTTCAGCGGCAGCCAGGCGACCTCGTCGAGCTCGCCCGACGCTTCGCCCCGCGCCATCAGGTCCTCGCCGTCGGCCATGAAGAAGCGGGCGTCGAACCGGCGCGGGCGGCCCGGCGGGGTGATGGCGCGGGCGACGTAGGACAGGGCCGAAAGGTCGGGCAGGGCTCCCGCGCGCCGAAACTCCCGCCACGGCCCGGCGACCGACGCGGCGGGCGCCGGGCGGCCCAGGATCAGGCCGGTCTCCTCGAAGGTCTCGCGCACCGCAGCGAGGGCCAGGGCGCGGGCGCGCCGGGCCGGGATCTCGCGCTCAAGCCGTTCGGCGGTTTCGGCGGTCAGTTCGGCCCAGGCCGCAGCGCCGAAGTCCGCCCGCTCCACGCGTCCGCCCGGGAAGACCCATTTCGAGGCCATGAAGACGTGTCCGGGCGCGCGGCGGCCCATCAACACCTCGGCCGAACCGGACCGGCGGCGCACCAGGATCAGGGTCGCGGCGTCCTTGGGCCGTGCGCGGGTCCCCGTGGGCGGCGCATCCTCAAGGTCCTGCCGGGCGTCGAAGGGCGAGGGGTCGCGCATGCGTCCACCTATGTCGTGACGGTGGCGCCGGTCCAGCCTAGACTCGCGACCATGACGACGCCGCCGCCCAAGTCCCTGCCGCGCCTGAAGGGCGTCGATCGCGCCCGGTTCGAAGCGGAGGTGGTCCCCGCCGGACGGCCGGTGGTGCTGGAGGGACTGGTCGCCGACTGGCCGGCGGTGGCGGCGGGCCGGACCCCGGAGGGGCTGAGCGCCTATCTGTCCGCCCTGGACGCCGGCCGGCCCGTCAGCGCCTTCCGGGCCGAGCCCGAGATCGAGGGGCGCTACGGCTATTCCGACGATCTGAAGGGGCGCAACCACACGCCCGTGCAGATGCCGCTGAAGGCGCTGCTGGACGAAGTGCTGGCGCTCGCGGACGTCGAGCGGCCCGCCTCGGTCTATGCGGGCGGCGTGCCGGCGCCCAGCCACCTGCCCGGGCTGGTCGAGGCGAATCCCATGCCGCTGCTGGACCCGGGCATGGAGCGGCTGACGTCGCTGTGGATCGGCAACCGGTCGACGACGGCCACCCATTGGGACCTGCCGCAGAACCTGGCCTGCGTCGTGGCCGGGCGGCGGAGGTTCACCCTGTTCCCGACCGAACAGGTGGCGAACCTCTATGTCGGGCCGCTGGACTTCACCCTGGCGGGTCAGCCGATCAGCCTGGTGGACATCGACGCGCCGGACCTGGAGCGCTTCCCCCGCTTCGCTGAAGCCTGGGCGGAGGCCGAGCAGGCGGTGCTGGAGCCCGGCGACGCCGTCTATGTGCCCAGCCTGTGGTTCCACAACGTGAAGTCGCTCAACCCGGTGGGCGCTATGGTGAACTTCTGGTGGCGAGACGGGCCGGAGTGGCTGACCACGCCGATGTTCACCCTGTTCCACGCGCTCCTGACCCTGCGCGATCTGCCCGAGCGCGAGCGGGCCGCGTGGCGCGTCTTCTTCGACCACTACATCTTCCAGACCGGCGGCGATCCGATGGCGCACATCCCAGAGGACGCGCGCGGCCTGTTCGGGCCCTCGACGCCGGAGCGGCGGGCGCAGCTGAAGGCCATGCTGGCCCGGCCGCTGAGCCGATAAGCTCAGGTCCGGCGGCTCAGGCCCGCTTGAGCGCCTGCGCCTCGGCGGCTTCCCTCGGCAGGATGCGGACGAAGCGGCGCTGAGCCTCGGTCCATCCCTCCAGCAGGCGCCGCGCGAGGGGAGAGCCCGTCGCGTCCGCATGTCGCTCCAGCAGCGCGCGCAGCCGGGCCGCCGCCTCGCCATGGACCGGCAGGCTCATCACCGCCTCGGCGTTCAGGTGCGCTTCAAGGTCCGGCTGGTCCGCCAGGATGAAGGCCTCGCCGCCGGACATGCCCGCGCCGAAGTTCCAGCCGACCCGGCCCAGCACCACGACCGCGCCGCCGGTCATGTATTCGCAGCCGTGGGCGCCGACGCCCTCGACCACGGCCTGCGCGCCCGAGTTGCGGACGGCGAACCGCTCGCCCGCCACGCCCGAGG